>QNEM01000003.1 GCA_003645215.1 Gammaproteobacteria bacterium | reverse complement strand
TCCAACGGGGTGAAGATGTTGAGAAAATTGTCAGTAAACGTGAGCTGAAACATTCAACTATTTATGCGCATTTGTCTGAAGCCATTGAAGCAGGCTTGTTAGATGTTAAAGAAGTCCTCGATCTTGATCAGCGGGAATACGATGAGATAGTTTTCGCGATTGAATCTCTGGAGGATGAAGAACAGGGACGTTTAAAACAGGTCTACGAAGCCCTGGAAGAAAGCTATGACTACGGAATTTTGCGCTGTGTACAAGCCTCTATTTAGGTAACTATTCAGCTCACTCCTGTTTTGCTCCATTACAGCGTCAGAATTGCTCATTTACACTTGTAAACTGCGCAATTGTTCCTTGCTCTGAACCAAAACAGGAGCAATCTGAACAGCTACATTAATGGGGATGGGCTAAACACCAGTGATTTCAAGAAACAAATCTTCTTTAAGACAAAAAATATAAATTTAGACTGTCGCTGCTGCTGTCTCTTTTTCCAGTACTTCAATGGTGAGCTGATCATCTTTTTCACTGACCAGTACCTGACCACCATGTTCAAGTTTGCCGAAAAGTATTTCCTCGGCCAGGGGTTTCTTGATCTTGTCCTGAATCAGTCTTGCCATGGGTCTGGCCCCCATATTTTTGTCGTAGCCATGTGTTCCTAACCATTTTCTGGCAGATTCATCGACATCAATAAGTACCTTTTTGCCATCCAGCTGGGCTTCCAGTTCAACGATAAATTTATCAACCACATTAGCAATTGTTTTTGCATCCAGTGCGTTGAATTGAATGATGGCATTCAAACGATTTCTGAATTCAGGACTAAAGGTCCTTTTAATTGCTTCCATGGCATCGCTGCTATGGTCCTGATGTGTGAATCCGACTGAGGCACGACTGATACGTTCTGCACCGGCATTGGTGGTCATGACAATAATGACATTTCGAAAATCAGTTTTACGTCCATTGGTGTCCGTGAGTGTGCCATGATCCATGACCTGCAGTAATAGATTAAATACATCAGGATGGGCCTTTTCAACTTCGTCCAGTAACAGAACCGAGTGCGGATGTTTATTTATTTCTTCCGTGAGCAAGCCACCTTGATCAAAGCCAACATAACCCGGAGGTGCACCGATCAAACGATAAACGGTGTGGCGCTCCATATACTCGGACATATCAAAACGGATTAGCTCAATGCCCATTATGCCCGCAAGTTGTTTTGTGATTTCGGTCTTGCCGACACCGGTGGGCCCTGCAAACAAGAATGAACCAACAGGCTGTTGTATGTCACCCAGGCCTGAGCGGGCCATCTTAATGGCACTGCTTAATGTGCTGATGGCCTCATCCTGACCAAATACGACCATCTTCAGATTGCGTTCAAGATTTTTCATCACGTCCTTATCCGATGAAGTTATATTTTTTGCAGGTATCCTGGCAATCTTGGCAACCATATTTTCTATGTCATGAACGCCGATAGATTTTTTTCTGCGAGAAGCGGGCAATAATTGTTGAGATGCACCGGCTTCATCGATGATATCAATGGCCTTGTCAGGCAGATGCCGATCGGTAATGTAACGATCGGTGAGTTCTACAGCAGACCGTAATGCCTGGTGCGTATATTTAATTTGATGGTGTTCTTCAAACCTTGATTTTAAACCTTCAAGAATTTTTACTGTTTCGTTAATAGTTGGTTCAGAGACGTCGATTTTTTGAAAGCGTCTGGCGAGCGCACGATCCTTTTCAAAGATACCT
Source organism: Gammaproteobacteria bacterium (assembly GCA_003645215.1). GTDB lineage: Bacteria > Pseudomonadota > Gammaproteobacteria > Eutrophobiales > Eutrophobiaceae > SMWN01. Next base: position 37,391 of record QNEM01000003.1, on the reverse strand, counting down.
CGATATTCCTGATAAGTTGTGGAACCGATACATTTAATATCCCCGGAAGCCAGCACAGGTTTGATAATATTTGAAGCATCCATCACCCCACCTGAAGCGGCACCGGCACCGATGATGCTGTGGATCTCATCGATAAACAGTACTGAACCCTCTGTTTTCTCGAGTTGGGAGATGATATTTTTAAGGCGTTTCTCAAAATCACCACGATACTTTGTGCCCGCGAGCAATGCCCCAAGATCGAGTGAATAGATAACATTCCCGGCAAGCACATCAGGGACTTCCCCATCGACGATTTTTTTGGCCAGGCCTTCGGCAATTGCAGTCTTGCCAACGCCTGCCTCACCAACGTAAAGCGGGTTGTTTTTTCTCCGACGACAAAGGATCTGGATGGTCCGTTCTACTTCGTGTTGTCTTCCTATCAGTGGATCAATTTTTCCCAGTTCTGCCTGTTGATTCAGATTGACCGCATATTTTTCCAGTGGGGTAGTACCGGGTTCATCTCCGGCGAGATCTTCTTCGACTGGTTCTGCTTCATTGTCATGTTCATCTTCAGATATTTTCGCAATACCATGAGATATATAATTAACCACATCCAGACGACTGACTTCCTGTTGGCTGAGGAAATAAGCAGCATGTGATTCTCGTTCTCCAAAAATGGCGATCAGGACGTTTGCACCCTTGACTTCTTTTCTACCTGATGATTGCACATGGAAAACAGCACGCTGCAATACTCGTTGGAAGCCTAATGTGGGCTGTGTATCGTGCTCATCGCCTTCAGTCAGCAGTGGTGAGTTCTCCTGGATAAATTTGCTTAATTCACCATGTAACACGTTCAGGTTAGCACCACAGGCTTTGAGCACATGTGCGGCAGAGGTGTTATCCAGTAAGGCAAGTAACAGGTGTTCAACTGTGACATATTCATGGCGTCTGTCACGCGCTTCATTGAAAACGGTATTCAGTGTTATTTCAAGATCTTTATCCAACATAACGCTCTCTCCTTATTCTTTTTCCATAGTACAGAGAAGGGGGTGTTGATTTTCTCGTGAATAATTATTGACCTGAGCTACTTTTGTTTCCGCGATTTCCCGACTAAAAATACCACATACTCCTTTGCCGCTTTTGTGTACATCTAACATGATTCGTGTGGCAGCCTCTATATTCAAACTGAAGAAACCTTCCAGGATCTCCACCACAAAATCCATAGGGGTGTAGTCATCGTTGTTGAGGATGACTTTGTACAGTGCAGGAACCTTGAGCCTGGGTTTCGCCTCCTGTACTGCGATACCGCCTTCTTGATGGTGATCAATCTCTTTTGTCATGTTGTGTTACATTTTTTGCTGTATTAGCCTTGATTATACTGCGCAAATACGTGGATGCCACCCAAGTTAGGGTATTTATTCATTATCTTTGATAGGTTTTTGAATATTAATAAAAAATCAATGATTTATGCCCAAACTGCAAATTCATGACAATGACAATTTGCCGGGTTTATTGCTGATTACGGTGTGTTTCCCTAGCAGGAGGGGGGGATTTGTGCGATGATCGCCGGCTGAAAAATTTAGGCTATTAAAATGTTTATATTATTGAAGAAGTGGGAGGAATGATGTCGAGACAAGAACAAATCAAGCAGCTGGAGAAAGATTGGGCTGAAAACCCGCGCTGGGCAAATGTTACGCGCGATTACAGTGCTGAGGACGTAGTGCGTCTGCGTGGTTCTATAATAGAAGAATACACATTGGCGACCCGTGGTGCTGAAAAGCTCTGGGATCTTGTTAATGAGGAAGACAGCTATGTAAATTGCATGGGTGCGATTACTGCAGGTCAGGCAATGCAACAGGTAAAAGGTGTCATCAAGGCTATTTACCTGTCTGGTTGGCAGGTTGCTGCTGATGGTAATACATCAGAAACCATGTACCCGGATCAATCTCTCTATGCTTACAATTCAGTGCCAACCATGGTCAAGCGTATCAATAATACCTTCCGCCGCGCTGATGAAATTCAGTGGGCAAAGGGTAATAACGATATTGATTACTTTGCACCTATTGTTGCCGACGCCGAAGCCGGTTTTGGTGGTGTATTGAATGCTTTTGAATTGATGAAAGGCATGATTGAAGCAGGTGCTGCTGGTGCGCATTTTGAGGATCAGCTGGCTTCCGTGAAGAAATGTGGTCATATGGGTGGCAAGGTTCTTGTGCCTACCCAGGAAGCAATTCAGAAATTGATCTCTGCCCGTTTGGCAGCAGACACCATGGGTGTTCCAACCATCGTGCTTGCGCGTACAGATGCAAATGCAGCTAACTTGTTGACATCTGACGTTGATGAACGTGATATGCCATTTGTCACCGGTGAACGTACTCCAGAAGGTTTTTATATAACCAACGCGGGTATTGATCAGGCGATTGCTCGTGGTATTGCTTACGCACCTTATGCAGATTTACTTTGGTGTGAAACTGCGGTTCCTAGTTTAGATGAAGCCAAGAAATTTGCTGAAGCTGTTCGTAAGGAACATCCTGGCCAGTTGTTGGCTTATAACTGTTCACCTTCTTTCAACTGGAAGAAAAATCTTGACGATGCAACGATTGCCAAGTTCCAGAAAGAACTGGGTGCCATGGGTTACAAATACCAGTTCATCACTTTGGCCGGTATTCACAACATGTGGTACAACATGTTCAACCTGACCCGCGATTATATGGAACGTGGTATGACTGCCTATGTTGAACAGGTTCAGGAACCTGAATTTGCAGCAGCAGAACAGGGTTACACATTTGCAAGCCATCAGCAGGAAGTTGGCGCTGGTTACTTTGATGATGTGACCACTGTGATTCAAGGTGGTGCATCTTCTGTAACCGCATTAACCGGTTCTACTGAAGAAGCACAGTTCGACTCTAAATAATACTGTCGAACAGGATTTAACAGAACCCGATACTGCCTGGCAGTATCGGGTTCTGTTTATGGCGTATGTGGTTTAAATGTTCAGCTGTTGTGAGGTAATTTAGGCCGATCATAAGGAACCACCAGTGAGACCTTACCAGACCGATGCATTGCCTGGATTTCTCGCCAGTATTCTGCGGTTAATAATTCACCATGAACCACAAGGAAAAGCGAACGTAGTTCCTTGTCCATAGATAGAAATTTTATGAATTCTTCAGGGAACATGTCGTGCTCACCAACGAAGTACCATGACTCTGAACGCATTTCATCTATATCATCATTGGTTTGTGGTATATCCCGGAAATTACACTCAGTGATCAGACTGACCTCATCGTAGTCATAGAAGAGGATTCGACGGTGTCTGGTAACACCAAAATTTTTTAATAATAAATCCCCGGGAAAGATATTGGTTCGTGCGAGATCTTTTATTGCCTGCCCATAGTCCAGAATAGCGAGTTCTGCTTTTTCACGGCTGACTTCATTAAGATACAGATTAAGTGGTCGTACGCGACGCTCTATATAGACATGCTTAAACAGTAAATTATCATCAATAATCTCTACAGTATCTGATGCATCCTGTAACAATTCATCCAGAAGTTCTTTGGAAAAACGCTTGACTGGAAACTTCAGATTGAGGAATTCCTGTGTATCAATCAAACGTCCGGCCCGATCATGTTTGGATACAAGTTTGTATTTTTCGATAACTTCACCACGAGTAATCGTTTTAGGGTATCCAAATTTGTCCCTGATAATTTTAAAGACCAAATCATAGGAAGGCAGGGTAAATACAATCATCACCAGCCCTTCATCACCATCAGTATGTACGAATTGATCAGATGTCGACTTCAAATGCTCGGTAAAGATTCTGTGTCTTTCAGTCTTGCCTTGCCGTAGCCTGCCTAAAACAGTGTAAAGTTCGTCTATCGGTTTTTTAGGCAATATGGAATGAATAAAATGTACCGCACCAACCACTGAGTTTGGATCAGCGAAGTAATAGGAACGGGTATAACTAAACACAATACTGACTTCTACTTCGGAGGTCAGCACTGCATCAATGATAATTCCCCTGTCGGTATTTTTAAATGCAATTACAATCGGTGAAACGCTATTGTGCGTCACAATTCTGCCGATGAGATAAGCTCGTGCTGATTGATAAAAAAACGAGTCGATAAATTCAAATCTTAAATATTCGTTATTTCTGCTGAAATTTGACTCAACAAATTGTTCAATGTCACTGCTAATTGATTTTGCATAAGGGACCCTGAATGAGAAATCATTAAGTATTGCTGCAAAGATTTTTTCAGCGGAACCCCAGAAAGGATAGCGTTTTAGATTTAGCGAATACACCAACTCAATATCGGCATAAAGGTCTACTGAAACAAACTCGAGCCGGGTATCTGTACCAGCTGTGTCAAAAATTCTTCTGGTAACCGAATTAAAGAAGGTCTTGATAAAGCCGGCATCAGGAACCTTCTCAAGTCGCCTGCCAAAATAGGAGCGGATCGAATTCCAGAGTTCATGATCTTTAACGCGAGCGCCCAGAAGCCTTCTTAACTCCAGAACAATGCGTCTAACAGATTTTTCGTATAGATCTACGCGCTCAACGATATCCTGTTGATGGCCTTGCCAGTCACGCTTTTCGAAGCGGGTCCTGGCACGTCGTGTTATTCGATGAAATACATCATTGTAATGAATAAAGCCATCATAGATGATCTGTGATGATTCGGTGATCAGCTCTTTATCTGGCATTTTTGCCATCGAAAATATTCTGCTTACATGTTTGAAATCATGGCATCAGCAAATTCACTGCATTTAACTTCTGTTGCCTTATCCATCAATCTGGCAAAGTCATATGTAACAGTTTTTTGTCTGATCGTCGCATCCATGGCGCTAATGACGAGATCAGCTGCATCTGTCCAACCCAGATAACGCAACATCATTTCACCTGACAGAATCAATGAACCCGGATTTACCTTGTCGAGATTTGTATATTTTGGTGCTGTGCCATGGGTGGCCTCGAAGATCGCATGGCCCGTGTCATAGTTTATATTACCACCTGGTGCGATACCAATCCCACCTACCTGTGCGGCCAGTGCATCGGAAAGATAGTCACCATTCAGGTTCATTGTTGCAATCACGTCAAAATCTTTTGGCCGTGTAAGTACCTGCTGTAATGTAATATCGGCGATGGCATCCTTGACAAGAATTTTTCCAGAATCCAGTGCTTCTTTTTGTTCCTTATCCGCAGCATCTTGTCCTTTCTCTGCCTGAGTACGTTCCCACTGATCCCAGGTATAGGTGTGATCGCTGAATTCTGCTTCAGCAAGCTGGTAACCCCAGTTTCTGAAAGCACCTTCAGTAAATTTCATAATGTTACCCTTGTGCACCAGGGTAATACTTTTTCTATTATTGTCGATTGCGTACTGGATCGCTGCCTTGACCAGTCTTTCAGTACCCTCTTTTGAAACTGCTTTGATGCCTATTCCAGACGATTCCGGAAAACGAATTTTTTGATACTGGTTTGGAAATGCTTCCTTAAATAATTCCAGAAAGCGATTATTTTCATCAGAACCACTTTCAAACTCAATACCAGCATATATATCCTCGGTATTTTCCCTGAATATCACCATATCAACCAGCTCAGGATGTTTGATAGGTGAAGGTACACCTGAATACCAACGTATGGGTCTGAGACATACGTAAAGATCAAGAATTTGTCTTAGGGCAACATTAAGAGACCGGATACCGCCGCCGATCGGTGTGGTTAATGGTCCCTTGATAGCAACCAGATATTCTCTGCAGGTATCCAGTGTTTCGTCAGGTAACCAGCTACCACAAAGCTGATTTGCTTTCTCTCCGGCATAGACCTCTGCCCAGTGAATCTTGCGGGCTCCTTGTGAGGATTTTTCTACGGCTGCATCCAGAACCCTGACGGTCGCTGCCCATACATCAGGGCCAATACCATCACCCTCAATGTAAGGGATGACAGGGTTATCAGGCACATCAAGTTTGCCATTTTCAACGGTTATTTTTGCTCCATCGGATGGAATGTCTATATTGATCGCCAAAGCTTGTTCCTCTTCGTATTATGTATTTTGGGTGTTCCAATTATGTGCTCTTAGTGTTCCACAATCGTTGGTTGATGTCACCCGGATTAGGCATCTATTTGCATGGAGCTTAAAGCAGCGATAGAGTCCAGGTTAGACAGGGACAATTCGAGCAGGATTCAGTCTGGTTTTAGTGTTAATAGAAAAGAAAACATATTTATGCTGATTTACATAGATACCCCCGCTAAATTTTTTATCATTACCTTCTTTCTGTTCTGTGTAAGTAATGCAAATGCAGAGGTTTACAAATGGACTGATGAAAATGGAAAAGTAGTCTACGGCGATAAACCAAGATCAAGTGATGCCGATAAAATTAAAATAAAAAGTGCTCCTGTACAGGATCCGGTAGTACAGGGACGAAATGAAAGACAAAATAAATTGCTGAATGTAATGCAACAGGAACGTGATGAAAGGAATGTCTTGAAAAAAGAAGAAAAAGGAAAGAAAGAAGAGCAAATGAAAATATGTGCAGAGGCAAGAAAAGAACTACAGGAAATAAAAGATGCCAGCTTTCTATACCGGCCAACGGATGATCCGAATAATCCGGAAATAATCACTGATGAAGAACGTAAGGCTGAAGAATTGAAGTATAAAAAATATATAAAAAAGTATTGTTAGCAATATCCATATAGCTGTACATAGCCGCTCTCGCGCATCCATGCGCCCACGACAGTGCCTACACGGATGTAGGCACTTAGGATTAGTCAGGAACAATAATCCTGACAGTACGTCCCTGTACATAAAAAAGGGCGGTGAGAACCGCCCCTTTTATTTTTTTAACCTGCTGTTGTTATGCAACTTTCACCGGGATTTCAGCAAGTTTAGCAGCTGCCCTTGATGCCGCTTCCTGATAGTCATCAACCTGATCGAAATTCAGGTAACGATAAATGTCATCGGCCATGGGGTCTATTTTCTCAGCAAATTTCATATATTCCTCATAAGTGGGAATCTTGCCGAGTATTGAAACCACGGCAGCGACTTCTGCTGATGATAAATAAACGTTAGCACCATCTCCCAAACGATTCGGGAAGTTACGTGTTGATGTTGAGACTACCGTGGATTTCGCTTCGACACGTGCCTGATTACCCATACACAGAGAACAACCGGGCATTTCGGTCCTGGCACCTGCCGCATCATAGATATCGTAATATCCTTCATCCTTTAGTTGTTTCTCATCCATCTTGGTCGGGGGCACCACCCATAAGCGGGTAGGTATTTTTTCACCGTACTGTTCGAGTAATTTACCTGCGGCACGGAAGTGACCAATATTGGTCATGCATGAACCTAGAAAGACCTCATCAATCTTGGTGCCGGCAACATCAGCCAATGTCTTTACATCGTCCGGATCGTTAGGGCATGCAAGAATCGGCTCTTTAATCTCTGAAATATCAATATCGATAATCTCGGCATATTCAGCATCTTCATCCGCTTCCATCAACTGCGGGTTCTTGATCCATTCTTCCATGGCCAGCGCCCGGCGTTCCAGTGTGCGAGGATCGCCATAATCATTGGCGATCATCCAACGCAACATGGTGATATTGGAATTCAGATACTCGATGATGGGTTCTTTATTCAGTTTAATGGTACAAGCTGCTGCCGAGCGTTCGGCAGATGCATCAGACAGTTCGAATGCCTGCTCAATTTTCAGATCGGGCAGACCTTCGATCTCCAGAATACGACCAGAAAAGGCATTAACCTTGCCTTCTTTTTCAACAGTAAGCAGTCCCATTTCTATGGCTTTTAGTGGAATCGCATTGACCAGATCACGTAAGGTAATGCCCGGTTGTAATTCACCCTTGAAACGTACCAGAATAGATTCAGGCATATCCAGTGGCATGACGCCCGTTGCAGCGGCAAAGGCCACCAGCCCTGAACCTGCCGGGAATGAAATACCAATAGGGAAACGTGTGTGTGAATCACCACCAGTACCAACGGTATCTGGTAATAGCATGCGGTTCAGCCAGGAATGAATAATCCCATCACCCGGGCGTAAGGAAACACCGCCACGCGTCATAATGAAATCAGGCAGGGTGTGATGGGTTATTTCATCAACAGGTTTTGGATAGGCCGCTGTGTGACAGAAAGACTGCATGGTCAGATCAGCAGAGAATCCGAGACAGGCAAGATCCTTGAGTTCATCGCGTGTCATAGGCCCGGTGGTATCCTGTGAGCCAACGGTTGTCATCCTGGGCTCGCAATATGTGTCAGGACGAATACCATCCACGCCACAGGCCTTACCAACCATTTTCTGAGCCAGGGTAAAACCTTTACCCGTATCTTCAGCTGGCACAGGTTTACGAAATAAACCTGTTTCACCCAGGGATAGTGCCTCACGTGCACGCGTTGTCAGTCCACGTCCGATAATCAGTGGAATACGGCCTCCTGCCTGTGATTCATCCAGCAAAATATCAGTCTTCAGTGAAAACTCACAGAGGGTTTTACCTGTTTCGTTGTTTTTGATGACGCCTTCATAGGGGTAGATATCAATGACATCGCCCATATTCATTTTCTCTACATCACACTCTATGGGTAGTGCACCTGAATCTTCCATGGTGTTAAAAAATATTGGTGCGATCTTGCCACCGAGACAATAGCCACCATTTCGTTTGTTTGGAATAAAGGGAATGTCATTGCCCATATGCCATAGTACAGAATTGGTCGCTGATTTACGTGAAGAGCCAGTCCCTACAACGTCGCCAACGTAGGCAAGCGGATGACCTTTTTCCTTTAGTGCTTCGATTTGCTTGATGGGGCCGATACTGCCCGCCTCATCAGGCTCAATGCCATCACGATCCATCTTTAACATGGCAAGTGCGTGCAACGGGATGTCAGGACGTGTCCATGCATCCGGCGCTGGTGAAAGATCATCGGTATTGGTTTCACCGGTAACCTTGAATACGGTAACGGTAATTTTTTCAGCCAATTCAGGCTTACTGGTAAACCATTCAGCTTCAGCCCAGGATTCCATAATTTGTTTGGCATATTGATTCCCTGCATCCATTTTTTCCTTAACATCATGAAATGCATCAAACATCAACAAGGTATGTGACAGGGCATTGACCGCGGTAGCTGCGAGTGCTTCATCATCCAGCGCATCAATCATCGGCGCGATGTTGTAGCCACCGAGCATGGTACCCAATAACTCAATTGCTTTTACTTTATCAATGAGTGGAGACTCTGCTTCACCTTTACTGATGGCGGCCAGAAAGCCGGCCTTGACGTAAGCTGCTTGATCGACACCTGCGGGCACACGATTAGTGATGAGATCGAGGATAAATTCTTCTTCTCCAGCGGGAGGATTCTTCAACAAATTTACTAAAGAGGCTGTTTGTTCCTCGTTAAGCGGTTGTGGCACGATGCCATCTGCAGCTCTTTCCGCCACATGTTTACGGTACGCTTCAAGCACGATTTCTATCTCCTGACTTAATACTATGATTATTCTTGATTTTTGGTCATGAAACACTTGGCTTATAAAATCGGGCCACAGGCCTGATATCATCGCCCGGTTTGTTCATGACCATGTCCTAAAAACTGGGCCGGAAATTATACAAGATATGCTTACGTTGCGCTGCAAAATATGCGGCGTTAGAGATTAGATGCTTATCTTGAAAAATACAGGCAGTTGACGACAGATAGCAACAAATAAGAGAGGATAGAGTCATTTAAAGACATTTAGCTGGTGCTGTCTATAATGCCCCCACCCAGGCAGATATCCTCATCATAAAACACCACAAATTGACCTGGTGTCACTGCGCGCTGAGCTTCATCAAAGGTGACTGAGCAGCTATTATTATCAATATGCGTAATCGTACAAGCTTGATCAGCCTGACGATAACGCGTCTTGGCAGCACATTTGAACGGTGTCTCAGGCGCAGCTCCACTGACCCAGTTGATATCTGTGGCAGTTAATTTCTGGCTGTATAACAGTTCGTGGTCATGACCCTGTACGACAAATAGAATATTGTTTTCAATATCTTTCTTATAGATGTACCAGGGTGAGTCAGATGCACCCTGAATACCGCCAATGCCTAGTCCTTGCCGCTGTCCCAGTGTGTAATAGAAAACACCATTGTGTTGTCCGATGACCTCGCCCTCAGGTGTCTGGATTTCACCCGCCTGTTCTGGAAGATAACGTGAGAGAAATTCTCTAAAAGGGCGTTCACCGACAAAACAGATGCCGGTACTGTCCTTTTTGTCATGTGTCTGAAATCCGGCCTCTTTTGCGAGTTCTCGTACCTCGTGTTTTTCAAGCTCACCAATCGGGAACAGACTCAGACTCAATTGAGCCTGATTAAGTCGACACAAAAAATAACTCTGATCTTTATTACAATCCAGCCCTTTTCTTAATTGATAGTGGCCATTTACTTCAGTAATGCGGGCATAATGACCGGTGGCAATCTTTTCGGCGCCTGAATCGGTGGCATGGCTTAAAAATGCACTGAACTTGATTTCCTGATTGCACAGGACATCAGGATTAGGCGTTCGACCACTTTTGTATTCTTCCAGAAAATTACTGAATACCCTGTCCCAGTAGTCGCTGGCAAGATCGACCGTATTCAATGGAATATCAAGCTGATCACAGACTTGCATGGCATCCTCAACATCAGCTTCCCACATGCATTCACCCCCGGGCAGTTGTTCTTCCCAGTTTTTCATAAACAGGCCCTCAACCTCATAGCCCTGCTCCTTCAGCAGGAGGGCAGTGACAGAAGAATCAACCCCACCGGAGACGCCAACGATAATTTTTCCTTTGGACATGTTATGAAATACTCAGGATATAGATTCTTTATCAGCTAAATAACTATTGATGAGATTGAGAGGATAATTTTTCCCCGTGAGATAGTCATTAATGCACTGGGCAACCATTGGGCTACGCATTTTGTCTTTATTTTCCTTGATTTCTTCTTTACTAAGCCACACGGCCTGGATGATGCCGTCATCCAGGGCCTGCTCAGGATGATGCTTATCACATGTTCCGGAGAAACAGAATCGCAGGTAAGTGATATCACTGTGCTGATTTGGATACATATAGACGCCGACAATGGCTTTGGGAATGAATTCCCAGGCGGTCTCTTCCAACACTTCTCTGCTAATGGCTTCGATGAGTGTTTCGTTTTGTTCCAGATGACCTGCAGGCTGATTGAAGACGATGTGATTATCTGCATTTTCTTCAACCAGAAGAAATTTCTGATCACGTTCTACAATCGCTGCAACGGTGACGTTTGGTTTCCAACGCATGATTTATAAAATTCCTGAAATTATATTTTATGGGTGCCCGGGTGGAGCGCTTGCGTATAATACAGTTATAATCCTGACTACTAAATACCCTGGCTACCTGGAAATACAGTTGCTGGCCACTAAAGTTAAATGAATTGAGAAATGAATAGTAAAAACAAACATGCGATCAGTCTTGGGTTGTTCCTTTTCATCTTATGGCTGTTACTGTCAGGCCACTACACGTCACTGCTGATATCGTTCGGATTATTTTCTGTGACACTGGTTGTGGTGCTCGCATTACGCATGGATGTTGTCGACCATGAAGGTCAGCCCTTACATCTGGATCCCATAGCACTGCTTATCTATTGGTGCTGGTTGCTGAAAGAGATATTTGTTTCAAATATTTATGTCTGCCGCTTGATAGTTAGTCCGACCATGCCAATTAGCCCCACTGTCATTGCCCTACGTAGCAGCCAGGCATCAGATCTCGCACGCGTAATATTTGCCAATTCAATCACACTAACACCCGGGACGGTTACCATAGATGTTGATGGTGACATTACTGAAGTTCACGCAATTACTGAGGAGGCGGCAAGTTCGCTAATACAAGGCTCGATGGATACCAGGGTCACTGCGCTCGAAAACAGGTCGGAGAAATAAGGTATGTTTGCTGTGACCACCATTGCTATATTAGTCGCCATGATGCTGGCCCTGGGCCGGGCGTTATTAGGCCCAACTCTTTACGACCGGATACTGGCAGTCAATACATTCGGGACCATCACTGTTTTATTTATTGCGATATTCGGTTTTTTGACCGGACGTCCGGAATTCCTTGATATTGCACTGGTATATGCATTGATCAATTTCATTACTACGATTGCCGTTCTTAAATTTTTCGAATATGGAGATATGGGCAGAAGTTCACTGGAACAGCAGGAGAGTGATATATGAATACCCTGCTCGATTTGTTCAGCTGGATCAGTTTGATGGCCGGCAGTAGTTTTATAATTATCGGTACCATTGGCCTGGTACGTTTCCCTGATTTTTTTACACGGCTGCATGCAGCCAGTATCGTAGATACACTTGGGTGTATTTTCATTATGTTTGGATTGATGCTGCAGGCAGACCCAGGCATTGTCACAGTGAAACTGTTTTTTATCGTGGTATTTATTCTGTTTACCACTCCTGCAGCAGCTCATGCCCTGGCCAAGGCTGCGCTTCATGGTGAAGTTAAACCCTTGTTACATAATACAGGAGAGTAGACATAGAACTGATTGTCAACATTACCTTGCTGGCCTTTTTGGCGATATTGGGAATAGCCATTATCCGTCTGGACAGTTTGTTTGCTGCTGTTATGTTAACTGGAATATACAGTCTGGTTGCTGCTTGTCTGTACATAGAAATGGATGCCGTTGATGTTGCATTTACCGAGGCTGCTGTCGGTGGAGGCATAGCAACCTTGCTGTTTCTGAGCACCATTGCCTTGACAAGTAATCGGGAAAAATCAGGTAATCAGGAAAAATCGGGCAGTCAGGAAAAACCAGGCAGTAAAAACTCTCTTCCTGCATTTATTGTTGTAATGTTAACGGGAGCTGTCTTGATGTTCGGGGTTTCTGATATTCCAAAGTTTGGTGACAGTTCGGCACCTGCACATCAATATTTGTCAGATCGTTATATCAATCAATCACCACAGGAAATTGGTGTGCCAAATATGGTGACTTCAGTACTGGCCAGCTACCGGGGTTATGACACGATGGGTGAGGTAACGGTTATTTTTACAGCAGGCATAGCTGTCTTGATGTTATTAGGTCGTGGTTTCAGAAGTAATACCAGGCGAACTCGTGTGAAGACAGATACAAAAAGCTCACAGGGTAAAAGGTCCACAGGAGAATAGATAAATGGAACATCATCTGGTACTCAGGGTTATTGCCAAGTTATTGATCCCACTCATTTTACTCTTTGCACTTTATGTTCAATTTCATGGGGATTATGGGCCAGGAGGCGGGTTTCAGGCCGGGGTGATTTTTGCATCAGCATTTATCTTATATAGTCTTATATTCGGGGTTGGTAATGCTCGAAGTGTTATTTCATTTAACTTATTACGTGTTATTTCTGCTTCAGGATTATTACTTTACATCGGTGTGGGTGTTGTTGCATTGATATCAGGAGGCAATTTTCTTGATTACAATGTTTTGCTATCAGACCCTGTCCATGGCCAGCATTTAGGAATACTTGTTATTGAGTTTGGAGTAGGAATGACAGTTGCAGCTGTGATGATGATGACTTTTTTTGTTTTTGCTCGTCCTTGATGTAACTCTGATTATTAAATATTCACCCCTTATCTTTATCTTCCTTTGCTTTCTTTATTTTTGTCACCTGCGGCTCGTCCCATGCACCAGTGATGGTATATTGTTTGCGTAACAATGTATTAATCTTGTCTGGTAAAGATTGAAATATTTCGCTTGCCAGAAATATAATTGCACCAACGCCAATACCAACAGGTCCAAATAAAGCACTGGCAACAGGTAAGCTATCAGTAATCTGTGGTGTAACTGTTGCTATTTGATCATAGTCTTGTTCAACAAGACCTGTCCTGCCCGAGATGTTGATGTTTACTGATGGGCCCGTCATGGCCAGATTATTGGTGTAGGCATTGCCATCTTCTATATTGAAGCGACCTTCAATTGAATCAAATGCAAGGCCTTTACCAAACAGATCAGAAAAATCAAGTGACAGTCTCCTGGGCAGGGTCTGCAGACTCAATAGTCCAAATAATCTTCCGGCTGATGGATTTATCTCAATAAATCGACCTTTATCGACTTCCATATACAGTGTTCCATCCAGATTTGAAAGAGAGAAATCCATGGGTGTCCCTGGCCATTGGGCATCCAGAGTCAGGCTTGTTACTCCCTTTTCAATTGGTGAAATATCATAAGCAAATGTTTCCAGCATAGTTGCCATTGATGTAGCATTGAGCGTCAGGTTAAACTTTGAATGGTGCTCATGATTGACAAGATTCCAGATGCCTGAGCCATCTATCTCGATGTCTGTTTTGCTAATATTTATATTATCAACTGTTAGACCATCAATTGTTTTTGAACTTGTAAGAAGCAAGCGGCCCAGATTGTTGCCATTATAGGATAATTCCGAGACTTCGATGTCAAGTGGAGGTATTGAAGCTGGATAAATTTCATATTCCTTATCTTCATTATCAGATATATTTTCAGCAAGATTTAATTTTTGCAGGTTTATTTTGAGGTTGTTACTGTCATTTATGTGCTTGAGATAGAAATCGCCAGCGATGTCATCTGCAGTTAAATTGAAATGGAAGCCATCGACAATATCCTCGATTTTCAGGTTTACGTCTGAAAAAATTTGCCGTCCGAGCTCCAGTGAACCAACCTGAATGCCCAGAGCTATGTCTTTTTTCTTTTTTTCCTTCTCTATATCTGAAATGTCAGAGATAAATTTAATCCAGTCTCCTGCATCAATCTGGTCAATATCCCCGTTAATCGAATATTGATGGCTTTCAATACCGATAGTGGCTTTGTCTCCAAAAGACAGAGACGTTATGACAGATTTTTCATCATTAATGTCACTGGCATGGATTAAGCCATTGAGGATATTTGCATAGTCTAAAGTTACTTCACGCTTATTAAGTTCTGGATATCTGATTGATAATTTAAATGCAGCAGGCTCCACGGTTTTTGCAAGAGGTGCAGGTACATCTATTGAAAGTCCTGTAAGTGATGAAGTGAGCACAAATTGTTCATTGACCTTTAAGCCACTGTCAGGCTCGGCATTTATTTGTGACACTTCCCACGAACATGAACCGTTAATTCGTTTTTCTATTTCAGACTTATATGGTTCAAGCCAGGGCAAGTATCGTAATAATTGTGCACTGATAAATTGATTATCTGCAGTCCCAGTCAATGTGGTTCTGGAAGGAAAGCCATGGCGGTTTTCCATTGCAAGTTCGACAGGGGAGTTAAAGAAATTTGCTTTCATTCCTTTAGCAGAGATGAAACCTCGTGAGAAGTCTATCCTGCCATTCAGATCAGTGAGTTCTATTTTAATATCATCACGGGAAAAAGTAGCATCTCTTAATGTGAGGCTGCCATTGAATAGAATCTGCGAGGGAAATAAAGGTATCTCCATAGCCAGATCAATACCCATTCCTCCGGTGAAATTTCGCGAGGGTAAATTTTTTAATGATGGTGTTTTTTTAAGCGGGCTATTTTTAATGAATAGCAAGAAATCTTTCATATCACCATTGATGTGAGTTTTGAGCGCAACAGACTTTTTAGAACCCTTAATAGAAAGATCCTTGATAACTGCAGATACCCCGGTAATTTCAGCATTAAAAAAATATCCGGATTGCACATCGATAGTTACGGTGTCGCCACTGACCATTATCCCCGCATTAATCCCGTCTGCAGGCGGCCATAATGGGTGATAATCCAGTGTTTCAAGATTGACTTCGGCATAGCCCTGGAAAACACCATCATTATCCCTGAATGGATAGTCTTTAGGTCGTCCTCTGAAAACAAATTCTGCAGATGGAATCTTGCCACTCACCAATGCTCGTTTAAACCAGCGCTTTGATTTTTCTGGTGAGTTTTTTGGTAGATATTTGCTGACTGTTTCAACTTCAGCATCTGATAGTTCAACCAGCAAGTTTAGAAATGGTGATTCTGCTTCTTCATCGAACCTGAGATTGCCTTTAATATTCAGATCGAAATCCTGAGTGTGTGTGTCAAATTGTTCTGTGCTCAGAACCAGATTATTATTATGATATTGCCAGTTCAGTTCGGTATTCAGTTCATAAAATGTCAATGAATTAGCAAGAAACTCCTTCAGATCAAGCTGCGCCGTGCTGGATTCGATATGTATGCTTCCCTCTTTTCGAGTTCCTTGCAGTTGACCATATAATCCGTCCAGTTTAAGAGGATGATCACGGAAAGAGCCACCCAGATGTAAAAATTCTGTATCAATATAAATTCTTTTATCATCTTCAAGAGTAGGATCGTATTTGATCAAACTGTTTTGCAGGATACCTGTAATATTAAAATCATCGGATGGATAAAATTCTTCCGACA
Source organism: Gammaproteobacteria bacterium (assembly GCA_003645215.1). Lineage (GTDB taxonomy): Bacteria > Pseudomonadota > Gammaproteobacteria > Eutrophobiales > Eutrophobiaceae > SMWN01. Next base: position 21,037 of record QNEM01000003.1, on the reverse strand, counting down.
AATCTGAAAAAATATCCAGGAAAGAATCAATATTATCAAGGTCCAGGTAACTGGCGCTGGCAATATATCGATACTTGTCATGTTCATGGATATAGATTTTCTTTAAAGAAATGACGGTTTCAGGCCATTCCCCATTTGGTGTGACCAGTTTTTGCAGATCAAGAGAAACTTCAATCCCCTTGTCAGTTCTCCTGCTTGCTGAAAAATTACCCTCTATTTGATTGATATAAATCTCTGATTCTTTATCTGCAAGTTTCAGGTTTTTGAGTTTAACCTGGCCTTCTATATTCCTGAGTTTTGCCCGGTTCCAGGTGCTCCATAGTTTGATATCACCTGTTCCTTCATGGTTCTCAATATCAAGAGCTTCAATTTTTGAGAACAATGGTGAAATATTGATATCCTTACCTGCAAAATATACTTCCCCCGACCATTCAGGCGTCAGGACATCGCCACTGGCATCCAGCGCAAAATCAAGAATATGTCCATAAGACCCCGGCAGAACTGCCGAGCCCTCAATTTGAGTACGATAGTCATTGTTCCTTATGCGCAGAGTTGCATCTGACAGTAACAGGGGGGGAGCATCCTCATCTTTCAGGTCGAGCAAGGTGATTTGTGCTTTTTTTACCAGAATATTCTTCTGTACAAGAAACCACTTTGCCAGCGCATCATCGTCGAGTTGTTTCTCACTAAAATCATCAGGCAAGTATTTTGTTGCAGTGACAGAGCCATCCTGTCGGCGTATCAGCGTCATGCTCAAGCCAGAGACGGTGATTGTTCTTGGAATAATTTCATTTTTGACCAGGCTTTTATAAATATCGATACTAATCAGAACCGAGCCAAAATCCAGGATATGTTCATTGGACGCAGGATCCAGAATGCTGACCTGGTGCAGGCGTAGATTAGGAGTCCAGCTATTCCAGTCAGCATCAATACTTGAAATTTCTACAGGGTAATCCATGTACTGACTGATCCAGTCCTGAGTTTGCTGACTATATCCACCAATCCCGGGAAGAGCGAGGCGGATAACTGTAATGAGAATTGCAGATGTCAGGATAACAAAGGCAAATGAATACAGAAAAAAATGATAGATACGTTTAAACATATTATTTAAGCATCACAGACTGACTAAAGTAACACGATATCGTATTGTTCCTGGTTATATAGAGATTCCACCTGGAATGAGATTGGTCTGCCAATAAATTCTTCTAATTCAGCTACGCTGGTTGATTCTTCATCGAGCAACATATCTACAACTTCCTGTGACGCAACAACGAGCAACTTGTTTGCATCAAACTGTCGTACTTCACGCATAATTTCACGAAAAATTTCATAGCAGACAGTTTCTGCTGTTTTAATAGAACTTCTGCCATCACAGGTTGGACAAGCTTCACAGAGGGTATGTTCAAGACTTTCTCTGGTTCGTTTTCGTGTGAGCTGTACCAGTCCCAGTGAAGTTAACTCACTCATGGCTATTTTCGAATTGTCCCTGCTAAGATGTTTTTCAAGCGTACGTAATACCTGTCGGCCATGTTCTGCATCCTGCATATCAATGAAGTCGATAATGATAATGCCACCGAGATTACGTAAGCGAAGTTGTCTGGTTATCGTTTGTACTGCTTCAAGATTTGTTTTGTAGATGGTTTCTTCCAGGTTTCGTCTGCCAACAAAGGCCCCGGTATTGACATCAATCGTGGTCATTGCTTCAGTTTGATCAATAATAATATGGCCGCCTGATTTTAACTGCACCTTCTTGCCTAATGCCTTCTGGATTTCGTCTTCAACAGAAAAAAGATCGAGGATGGGATGCTCTCCCTTGTAATACTCAAGTCTGCCGAGGAATTCAGGAATGAATTTTTTCGAAAATTCCATCAGTCTTTTATAGGTTTCTTTCGAATCAATGCGGACTCTTTCAATATCTGCGTGAACCAGGTCTCTCATTGTGCGCATAACAAGAGGGAGGTCTTCATAGACAATACCGGGCGGGTAGGTATTTTCTGAACGGACAACAACTGAATCCCATAATTTATGCAAGAATTCAATATCCCGGAAAATTTCTTCCTCGGAGATTCCTTCGGCAGCCGTTCTGACAATAAAGCCTCCTTTACTTAATTGGGCCTCTTCATTTGTGGCCTTTATCGAAGTGACATTGGCATTTGCAACGAGTGCTATATTTTCAGCATCATAAGCTAGTATTAAATTTCGTAAGCGCTCACGCTCGGTTTCATCCTCAATACGTTGAGATATCCCTATGTATTTATAATCCGGGACAAAAACAAGATACCTTAAGGGAATGGAAAGTCGGGTAGTCAAGCGTGCACCTTTGCTTCCCAGAGGATCCTTGACAACCTGAACCAGAATTTCCTGTCCTTCACGAAGTAATGTCTCGATCGCTGGCTGCTGAACTGAACTATCTTCAGATGCTGATGAAGTATCAGTCTCTGTAACGATATCTGAAGTATGTAAAAAACCGGTTCGTTGCAAACCTATATTTATAAATGCTGCCTGCATTCCGGGTAAGACACGTGATACGGTGCCTTTGAAGATATTTCCGACCAAACCGAGCTTCTGGGATCTCTCGATGTAGATTTCCTGCAAGATGCCATTTTCTACCACAGCAACCCGGGTTTCCTGCGGCGTAACATTTATCAGAATTTCTTCGCTCATCTCGTCTTGTGATACTTCTTAATCCAGTTCGGGAAAATCAGCTAATCGGTAGTTATAAGCGGAAATTATAACTGATAAATCAATCACATGATAAAAAACGTGGGGGCAGGAAATACTATTAAATAGTTTATGAAAAAGTCCCAGCTGGCAGTATTGACGGTCCATGCGGAAAATCTTCAGAATTGGGCTATTTCTCGTCTTGCTGAAACCTGCATTTCCAAGTAGTTTGGGTACATGTCATTGTTTGTAGATAAATTAAAGACACAAATAGCCAAAGAATTAATCATCTCTGATGAGGAATTGTTGCGAGCGTATGAATGCGATGCCCTCTCAGCGTATCGACAATTGCCTCTATGCGTTGTTTTGCCTGAAAACGTGGAGCAAGTACAGGCAATAATGCAGCTTTGTTATCAGGAAAATGTTCCCGTCGTTGCCAGGGGTGCTGGTACAGGGCTTTCTGGTGGGGCTATGCCTGTTGCCGATGGGCTGTTGCTGAGCCTGGCTAGATTTAATGAAATTATCGAGGTGGATCCTCACCAAAGGACGGCTCGAGTCCAGCCAGGTGTCCGAAATATTTGTGTCTCGGAAGCAGCAGAAAAATACGATTTATTCTATGCACCCGATCCCTCTTCTCAAATTGCATGCACCATCGGCGGTAATGTCGCGGAAAACTCAGGGGGTGTTCACTGCTTAAAATATGGTTTAACGGTACATAATATCATGGCGGTTAAATTAATTACTGTCACCGGCGAACTGGTTGAGATAGGTGCCGAATCATTAGACTCGGCTGGATATGATTTACTGGCACTGATTACAGGCTCTGAAGGTATGTTAGGAGTGATAGTGGAAGTTACGCTTAAGTTATTAAGTAAACCACTCTGCAACAAAGTACTGCTTGCAGCATTTGATGAAGTAGAAGCAGCTGGAGACAGTGTCGCCGGGATAATTGCTTCAGGAATCATTCCTGCTGGTCTGGAGATGATGGATAATGCATGTATTCGGGCGGTGGAGGATTATCTGCATGCTGGTTACCCGGTGGATGCAGCAGCAATATTAATTTGTGAGATTGATGGTGCAGCAGAAGAAGTCGATTCAGAGTGCCGTAAGGTAGAAGCTATATTGAAGGCTGCCGGTGCCAGTGAGGTGCGAGTTGCCAGAGATAAAGCTGAAGGTGAAATATTCTGGGCAGGGCGCAAGTCAGCATTTCCTGCCGTGGGTCGTATTGCTTCTGACTATTATTGTATGGACGGCACAATTCCAAGAAAACACATCGGCAGTGTGTTAAACATGATTAATGATTTAGCCGAACAATATCATCTGGGTGTTGTGAATGTTTTTCACGCAGGCGATGGAAATTTACATCCGCTTATTTTGTATGATGTCAGTATTGAAGGTGAGCAGGAACGAGCCGAAGAGCTAGGTGGAAAAATACTGGAGATCTGTGTAGAAGTCGGCGGTACCATCACTGGTGAACATGGCGTCGGTGTCGAGAAAATCAACCAGATGTGTGTGCAGTTTAATACCGAAGAACTTTTACAGTTCCACGCCATAAAAAGCGCCTTTGATCCGAAAGGACTACTTAATCCAGGAAAGGCCATCCCCACCCTGCACAGATGTGCAGAATTTGGAGCAATGCATGTTCATCAGGGCAAACTTCCTCATGCGGACCTGGAAAGATTTTGACTAGGAAAAGATTTTGACCGGGGAATTAGTTCAACAATACCAGCAACATATACAGGATGCTTATGTAGCAGAGACACCTCTATGCATACAAGGTGGTGGGTCCAAGGCATTTTATGGCCGCAAAATAAAAGGTGAAATACTTGATGTCTCGGCAAATGCAGGTGTTATATCTTATGAACCTACCGAGTTAGTCATCACAGTCCGGGCTGGCACCACGATTTCAGAAATTAACGAAGTTCTGGCCAAGGAAAAGCAGATGCTGGCATTCGAACCTCCATGTTTTGCCACAAATGCGACTGCAGGCGGGATGGTTGCCTGTGGATTATCTGGTCCACGCCGCCCTTATGTAGGTGCTGTAAGGGATTTTGTGCTTGGTCTCAAGTGCCTGAATGGTAAGGCTGAAATACTAAATTTTGGTGGTCAGGTAATGAAGAATGTCGCCGGCTATGACGTATCAAGGCTGATGACAGGAGCGATGGGGACACTAGGCGTGTTACTGGAAGTTTCATTGAAAGTGTTACCAGAACCGGAATATGAGCTCACACTTAAGGGTGAATCAGATCTTGCTACAGCAATTCAACTTATGAACAAATGGGCGGGACAGTCTGTTCCAGTCTCTGCTACAAGTTTTCATGACGGCAATATTTATATTCGCCTGTCCGGACATAAAAGTGCTGTACTTGCTGCAGCCAGCCAGTTTCCTCTATCAGAGTACCCTGATGGAGAGAACTACTGGCAGTCATTGCGAGAGCATAAAGATAATTATTTTGCGGATGATTTTTCCTCGGATTCCAGAAATCTATGGCGACTCTCGGTTCCTTCGACAACAGAAGAAATAAATCTTCAAGGCCAATGGCTTATTGAGTGGGGTGGGGCACAACGCTGGTTAATAACATCAGAGCCCCTGGAACAAATACGTAATGTTGCAGGTAAAGCTGGTGGTCATGCCACATTGTTTCGAGGAGGAGATCGGGATGGTGAAATTTTTCAGCCATTATCTACAGGCATAGAACATCTGCATGTTGCCTTGAAAAATGCCTTTGACCCGAAGAGAATTCTGAATCGGGGTCGACTTTACAAGAAATTCTAGATTTTATATGCAAACGAATATTGATAAAGCAATAAAGACAACAACCGAAGGTGTTGAAGCAGAAAGAATACTGCGGAGTTGTGTGCATTGTGGTTTTTGTACTGCGACCTGTCCAACTTACAGATTACTGGGAGATGAACTGGACGGACCCAGAGGCAGGATTTATCTGATCAAGGGTTTGCTGGAAGGAAGTGAAGCCAGTGATAAAACTCAAATACATCTTGATAGATGTCTCACCTGTCTTGCTTGCGAAACCAGCTGTCCATCGGGTGTTGAATATGGACATCTTCTGGATATTGGTAGACAGCTGATTAACAAAAAAGTCAGGCGAACTCCCATTCAACGAGTCTATCGCTATTTAATCAGAAACATCCTGCCTTATCCGGGGAGGTTTTCCTTTTTTCTCAGGTTGGGAAGAGGAGTCAGGATTATATTGCCAGGCAAGTATCGTCAGATGGTTCCTGAAAACAAGCGTATCAGAAAAACAGAATCAGCCAGTTATCAACGCAAAATGATTTTATTTTCAGGCTGCGTACAACCATCACTCTCACCTGAAACAAATTGTGCAACAACGAACTTATTAGACAAGCTTGGAATTGAAACAATAAGCAGTCATGGTGAAGTATGTTGTGGTGCTATCAATCATCATATGGCCGTTGATGATAGTGGCTTGTCATTTATAAAAAACAATATTGATGCCTGGTGGCCATACATTGAGGAAGGGATTGAGGCCATTGTCATTTCAGCCAGTGGCTGTGGCGCCATGATAAAGGACTATGGTTATATTTTAAGGAATGATATTGACTATAAAGACAAAGCACGTCAGGTTTCAATGATGGCAAAGGATGTTGGAGAAATAATTGTCTCTGAAAAGATCGAGAAATTACGGAAAATAATCAAGGTGAGTACGAAGAGCTATGCTTTTCAGAATCCCTGTTCATTACAGCATGGTCAAAAAATAAAAGATGATACGGAAGTTTTGCTGAAAAAACTCGGCTATCAAATAGATGATATTGAAGATGCAAACCAATGCTGTGGTTCAGCTGGAACATATTCACTGTTACAAACTGAACTGTCTGAAAAATTACGAAGAAAAAAAATCAGTGCAATGGAGGCGGTGAAACCGGATGTAATTTTGACTGCTAATATCGGTTGCCAACTGCATCTACAGCAGGCAACCGAAATCCCTGTCAAACACTGGATTGAAATTTTAGAGGAGGACATTCAATCCTGACTTTTTGCACGAGTAAAACTCTTTATTAAAATATTCTATGTAGCTATGAGTCGTTACTGAAAAATTAGTTCAGTTACAGGGGGGATCAGGAAAATTCCTGACAGGTGAAAGTGTGAGTAGTCAGAGCTTGCGTTACTAACAGACGGCGGACGTATGCAGTGGACGTCTATAGTGGACGTTTATCGAGAGTTATTTCTATTCAATACTTAACGTGGCGCTATCAGAGGAGCCATCCCCATCGTCTTCAAAGTCATCGTCAAAGATTTCGTCATAACCTTCCAGGGGGGGATTACCGTCGTAGATCAAATTCTGACGATGTTGAAGATAGGCTTCACGCGTGAAAGTGTAAGGTTCGATGGCGGCTTCATCACGGATACTGGTTGCTTCTAACAGGTTGGCCCTGGTGTTAATGAGGTTAAGAGCTGTAACCGGCCATAGTATTGCGCTTGAGATGTAAAAGAACGGATTCAAAAGGGTGCTGGTGACCATATCGGGCGTATTACGAACAGTATTCGGGCCATTTAAAGGTATGACCAGGTATGATCCCTGACCGACACCCCAGGTGGCCAGTGTTTGCCCAAAATCTTCATTATGTTTTGGCAGGCCCATTGGCGTCGCTATATCGTTTAATCCTCCTATTCCAATCGTGGAATTGACAACAAAACGTGTTATCCCGGAGAAGCCCTGTCCGAACTTGCCCTGGAGGAAAGAATGCAGGACAACATTCAGGTATGAGAGGTTATTAAAGAAATTTGTAATACCTGACCTGTAAACTTCGGGTGTATATTTTGCATAGGGCTCTGCAATTGGTTTTATTATGTAATTATCCAATGTTTCATTTAAGCTGAATGAAGCCCTGTTCACGGGTTCAAGCGTGTCGTTGTTGGTCTCAATACCTTTGGTTTGGGTGGAGGCACAGCCTGACGCCAGACTAACAAGAAGTAGCGCGAAGATTATTGGTAATGCTTTGATTTTAGTTGATTTTTTCACTGGTTCTGTTTGTTAAACTTGCCTGACCAACTGCATTAATTGAACGCGTGATGTTGACATATAATCGTAACATTCACAAATTACTTTTCCTTCTGGCTCTCCATGTCTGTAATCTTTATTCCAATATTTGTGACAAGGTACTCATATCCATTTTCTTTAACAACTGTTGAGTACTCAGCACGTTTGAGTGACAGGTCATTCACCCCATCGGCGATGACGCTGATAATGAGCCATTGCTCATTATTTTTATGCATCAGATAATCCAGTTTAACCGGGCTATCATTGCCACTACGGATTTCAGTCCGCACTAAAATCCGGCCCTTTTTTAATTGTTCAACTTTGATTGTCGTGAATACATCATCATTAAAGCCGTCAAACCTGGATGCATATGTGGCGACAGTCTGTTGGTTAAAAAGAAGAATGAAATCTTCCTGTTGTTGTGGTGTTAGATCTTTCCAGTATCGGCTTAAAATGACTTTGGCAATCACAGGTGTGTCAAAGCTTTCTGTAATTACGGGATCCAGGATTGAATAACGTTCAGAGAATTCCATGGAGTCTCCCGCTTGCATGACCCTGAGCAGGACCGTATGCAATTGTTCAACAACTTCAATAGCTCCAGTATATGAATCATCTGTCGTTTCTTCAGTGAATGCTGACTGACTCAATACGAGGAACATGCTGGCCATGAAAAACTGCAGTAATGGAACAGGCCAATATGAAAATTTTCTCGCGTTTTCGAATGAAACCATAAAATTACTCTCTGAAAAGTGTTTATGTGTCATAGGGGGCTGCCTGAAGTATGACCAGGCCGGGGGCCAACAGGCTCCATTCCATGACACACTGGCCATTGCTTAGGCCTCTAGGCGATTTCTTTTTGCGAGCTACAAGAGGCCGTGGGTTGTTGGTGAATGACATGTTCGGCAACAACCGCAGGTTGATCTTTGTACAGGACAGGTAGTTCAGGTGCCATGGGTCCTTCAGTATTAGGGCCTTGAATAGCAACTTTCAGTGCTTTCAATGGATTCCTGAATGTATCGTTAATCGCTGATGCTTCAAATCCACAATGTACCATGCAGTTGGCACATTTAGGATTACGGCCCTTGCCGTAATTATCCCATTCAGTCTCTGCCAGCATGCTTTTAAATGAGGTGGTGTAGCCTTCGTCAACCAGTAGATAGCAGGCTTTTTGCCAGCCAAAGACATTCCTCGTCGGGTTGCCCCAGGGCGTGCACTGGTAACTCTGGTTCCCTGCGAGGAAATCGAGGTAAAGTGAAGACTGGTTAAAACGCCATTTCAAACCCTTACCAAGTTTGAATAAATCACGGAACAGTTGTTTGCTTTCCTGGTTCTTCAGGAACGATTCCTGGTCTGGTGCATGTTGGTAACTGTATCCTGGAGAAATGGTGACACCTTCAACACCGAGTTCCATCGCCATGTCCATGAATTCAGCAATTTCATCGGCAGTTTCTCCCTGAAACAGCGTGCAATTAATGGTTACACGAAAACCCCTGGAACGTGCCTGTTTGATGACTTCAACACATTTCTTGAAGACTCCTTCACGACAAACGGAGTTGTCGTGTCGCATTTCGTTGCCATCCAGGTGGATTGAAAAAGTCAGATAGGGTGACGGGGAATAGTCTGCCATGCGTTTTTCCAGCAGCAGCGCATTGGTACATAAATATACAAATTTCTTTCTATCAATAAAACCATGAACAATTTTGGCCATTTCCTTGTGAATCAGGGGTTCACCACCGGCAATAGATACCATTGGTGAACCACACTCATCGATGGCTTCCATGCATTCATCATAGCTCAAACGTTTGTCCAGTATTTCTTCCGGGTAATCAATCTTGCCACATCCAGCACAAGTGAGGTTGCATCGAAATAAAGGCTCAAGCATTAATACCAGCGGATACTTCTCCACGCGACGAAGTTTCTGTCCGATTATGTATTTTGCGATTCGATATTGTTGTATGAGTGGAACGGCCATGCTTGACTCCGGTTATTGTTCTTTCTGGCAACGCATCATTTTGCCCTAAATTGCTCATAAAATGAAGGCCTTAAGGGCCGAGCATCCTGTTTATTAGTTAAATATAATGTTTCTATTTGCAATATAATGTTCTTGCAAGGCAAATGGGGCAACTACATAATGCAAGGCTTTCCTTAATAAAAGTTTGTGATGAGTTCAAATAATAATCAAGAAACAGGTCAAAAGTCAGTTATGACAATCAGTACACCCTTACTGGATAAGGTCAATAGCCCGGCAGACCTGCGTAAGCTAGCAGAATCAGACCTGGAAACATTGGCAAAAGAACTCAGGGAGTTCCTGCTTTATTCTGTCAGTCAAAGTGGTGGTCATTTTGCCGCAGGACTGGGCACAATTGAGCTCACCATCGCACTTCACTACATCTACAACACCCCTGATGATAATCTGGTGTGGGATGTGGGTCACCAGGCATATCCCCACAAAATCTTGACGGGCCGGAAAGATCAGATGCACACCATACGTCAATGGGATGGTGTCTCGCCTTTCCCCAAGCGTGCAGAGAGCGAATATGATGCCTTTGGTGTTGGACATTCGAGCACATCGATCAGTGCAGCACTGGGTATGGCAATTGCTGCCAGACAAACGGGCAGCCAGAGAAGATCAGTTGCCATTATTGGTGATGGTGGCCTGACAGCAGGTATGGCCTTTGAGGCCCTGAATAATGCAGGTGATGTGGGTGCCGACCTGCTGGTTATATTGAATGACAATAATATGGCGATCTCGCCAAACGTAGGCGCTCTTTCGAACCGATTTGCCCAGATCCTTTCAGGGAAACTCTATAAAACAGTTAAAGACGGGAGTAAGAAAGTCCTGTCCAAAGTACCTAATGCGCTGGATATCGCCAGGTATGCAGAAGAGCATGTCAAAGGATTATTGACCCCGGGCATTTTATTTGAGGAATTTGGTTTTAACTACATTGGCCCAGTTGACGGACATGATCTACCCACGCTGATATCAACCCTGAAAGGTATTCACGAATTAAAGGGGCCTCAATTTCTCCATATTATTACCAAAAAAGGTAAAGGCTATGCACCGGCAGAAGCCGAACCAATCAAATATCATGGTGTGACTGCATTTGATCCTGTGAAGGGAATTGTGCCATCTGGAAAACCATCCGCACCCACCTATAGCAAAATATTCGGTGACTGGATTTGCGATATCAGCGCGATGGATAAACGAGTGGTTGCAATAACGCCGGCCATGCGCGAGGGATCTGGTCTGGTTGAATATGAACAAAAGTTTCCTGATCGCTATTTCGATGTTGGTATTGCGGAACAGCATAGCGTCACCCTTGCAGCGGGCATGGCCTGTGACGGCCTGAAACCTGTCGTTGCGATTTATTCCACATTTCTGCAGCGTGCCTATGATCAATTGATTCATGATGTCGTTACAGAATCTTCCGGTGTTATTCGCCATTGATCGTGCCGGTTGCGTTGGTGCCGATGGTCCGACCCATAATGGTTGTTACGATATTTCATTTATGCGTTGTCTGCCGAACATGGTCATCATGGCGCCCGCAGACGAAAATGAATGTCGGCAAATGCTCTATACCGGAGTTCAAATTGATGGTCCAGCCTCAGTACGATATCCAAGGGGTGGTGGGCCTGGTGTTGAGGTCGAAAAAGAAATGACTGCTCTGCCAATTGGTAAGGCTGAAGTACGATCCCGGGGCAAACGGGTTGCTATCCTTGCTTTTGGGGTGGTGCTGGACATTGCACAGGCAGCGGGTGATGAACTTGGCGCAACTGTGGTCAATATGCGTTTTGTCAAACCTGTGGATGAAGAACTGATCCTGAATATGGCTGCAACCCATGATTTGATAGTCACAGTGGAAGATAATGTGATTGAAGGTGGTGCAGGAGAAGCAGTGAGCCAGGTTTTGTCTGAGAATGGTGTGGTACAGGCAATTGTAAATTATGGCTTGCCAGATCGACTAATACAGCACGGTTCCAGAGATGACATGCTCAATGATGTTGGTATGAATAAGGAAGGCTTGTTGGAATTTATTCGGCATCACCTGGGTGAGCATAAGCAGAGTGCTAAAATCAAGAGCGTGTAGTTAGTTAGACAATACTCCCCATTACGTTTACAAACCTTTCCAACTCCTGATCAGATATTTCCCCCATACATGAAATTCTGAAAAGTGTTTTTGACAGGTCACCCTGTCCAGCATAGATAACAAACCCGTTTTTCTTGAGTTCATCATGTAATCTTTGGTAGTCAATGCCATCTGGTAAATGAAAGGCATTGAGGACACAGGAACATTCTTCCACCTGCATCAAGGCATCGATCCCCAGTTTGTCTAGACCTTCTCTGACAATATTCAGTCTATGCCAGTAGCTTTGCTGGCGTTTCTTCTGGCCGCCTTGATCCTGTAATTCTTTCAGGGCCTCAGCAAGCGTGTAGAAGGTTTGCACCGATTGCGTGAAAGGTGTGCCATTTGCATCCTGATTTTTCAAATAGCTGGAGAGATCAAGATAGAGCGTTCTAGGCGGTGTTGCTTGCATGACATCGAGCGCATTCCTGTTGCAAATGACAAACGAGGTTCCGGGCACAGCATGTAAACATTTATTGGCTGTGGCAGCACAGGCAATGATATTCCAGTCTTCAAATTCAATATCCTCGGCACCAAAACTACTGACACCATCCAACAGGATAGGTAAATTATATTTTGCGCAGACTGCCGCTATACCTGCCAGATCATTCAACCGCCCTGTTGTAGTTTCGTGATGGACCACAGCAACATGACTGAATCCTTCTTTGTACTGTAGTTCGTCTTCGAGCAGTTTCAGGTCGATGGCTGCCCCCCATTCATGGTGTAAGCGCATGTGATTAATCTGATGAATTTCTGCAATCTTGCTCAGGCGTTCTCCATAGACACCATTTTCAATAATCAGGACCTTGCCGTGGTCAGGTACCAGGCTGGTCATCATGGCTTCCATCGCAGCGGTGCCAGAGCCGGTCATTAATATTGCGGCCCATTTATCTTCAGGCAGGGGATAGACGTTTAATAAATCATGGCGAATGCTATTTTGTAATTCAACAAACTCTGTTTCACGATGACATAGATCAGGACGCAACATGGCATTACGAACACGCTCGCTGAGGACTACAGGGCCGGGATTTAATAATATTTCAGACATAATATTTTGTTATTAACATGGATATAATGTATGTCGCGGGTGCATGGAGGCACAAGTGCGACTAACTAGAAACTCGTGTCGATATGTTGCATCAGTCTTTGCAAGACCTCAACCGGTGTGACATCAGGTCGAGGCAGATTTTCAATTGCCCCCGCTGAAATCTTGAGGTGCCCAAATTTTGCACCTGCCTGTTTCTTACAATTAAATAATTGTTCTATCAATTCAATATCATTGCCCTGGTAAGTCACGGCATAACCACAGGCAGCAGCGATTTCTGCGAATTTCACATTGTTTGCGACTGTGGCTTGTGCACCGGTTGAGTCATGAACTTCATTATCCAGGATGATGTGCGTGAGATTGTCCCCGCCATAACTGCCTAAAGTTGCAAAATTACCCATGCGCATCAGTGCTGCCCCGTCACCTTCAACCACCACTACCTGTAAATCAGGACGTGCCAGTGCCAGGCCCAGGCCCAGTGAAGAAGCACAGCCCATGGAGCCGACCATGTAGAGTTGATTCTTACGGTCATCAATGGCAAATAACTCTCGTCCCGTAAATCCAGTGGTTGCGATGACAACAGAATTCTCAACCGGTGTATGTTCAATAATTTTTTTCAGTGCCTCGTTTCTGCTAAGCAGGGGCACATTGTTTTTATTGAATATCTTTTTCTCGATATCAGTATTTTTGGTCGCAACAAGACTATTGTTTTTGAGTTCATGTGCAGAAATCGTACCTTTCTGCATAATAAAACCGTATGGTCTTTGTTCTTTTTCCATAAATTCACAGGCACGCTTTAATGCCGGTGCAATGTCTGCTTTTTCCACAGGAAATGTTTCCCATGGAATGCGCATGGTATCGAACATTTCACCGGTGATCTGTCCCATTAATTCATGTTGGGGTTCGTCTGTTATGCCTGGTGCACCACGATGAGTGGTGATAATTATCATGGGAATGCGGAACACGTAACTTAGTGAGGTGATGGGGCTGACAGCATTACCCAGTCCTGAGTTCTGCATCATGGCGATAGACCTTTCTCCGCCCATCGCTGCCCCTGCGGCTGTAGCAATGGCATCACCTTCATTTGAAGATGACACGTAATTTAGAGACTCATCATTGATAACGTAGTTTATAAAGGGCGTGAGGAAAGAGCAGGGCACGCCCGTATAGCGCTGGAAACCCAAGTCTCGTGCAGCCTCAACAAAATCTCCTGCTTCTATCACTTTCCTTCCCTCAAAACATCTGGCCTATAACTTGGTGAAGTCGCCAGCACGGTCGATATCTGCCAATGCATTGATATCAACCCAATGACCGTTGATGTAATGGACTTTGACAGGGTGATTTGTCTTGATTAACTGGTTCAGGAGATCGGCCAGGGACAATTGCTTAAAGTTTTCATGGGATTTTAATTCATCAATGGCATCTTCGATCCATTGCCTGCCCTGGCCTCGTACGCGTAACATGCCAATCCATCGACCAGTAGGGTCGCCTGATGCAGTATTTTTTTCTTCAGAGACATGATTTAAATATGCATCCTGCTTGAATATGGCCCGGTCTTCTTTCTGTGAGCAATAAGCATAATCAGGTGTGCCACTGTAATTATCATTCTCAACAGAGGAGTCAATGACGGCAACAATCTCACCTTCATTTTCAAGCAAATCCCTGAGGATATAGCTACGAAACAGCAAGTCACCATAGGTGATAATCATGTCATCATGAAATTCACTGACGACCTGGGTAAGTGATGCTAACTCACCTGTTGTTTCATAATCCTTATTAATTTTCATCTCTATGCCACTGGTATCTATAGCCTCAGGTTTATAACCAGCAACCAGCGTCACTTTATTGATATTCTGATTTTTAAATTCATCAAGCAAACGACGTAAAACAGTTTTTCCACCGATTGAAAGCATTAATTTAGGTTTATCTTCAGTGAGTTCGCCGAGTGCAAAACCACGACTTGCAGCAAGTACAATGGCCTTGGTTTCCGAGCCTTTAGGCCGTAAATAACGTTCCTGAGCTTCGCTGAGCTCTGCCGCACCTTGCAGGAAAAATAATTGTTTCACGGGCGCAATATTATCTTCAACACCGGCCACCGATTCATTTGCATAAACATCGGCACAGATTTTCTCCATCGAAGCCACTGCTGCACGAATCATGTGATTAGCCCAGATTACCAGACTAATATTTGCATTCCTGAAGATATCTGTTGGTGTGCTGTAATAGATTGTTGGAACAATTACCAATGGGGAACGGTTTGCCCATTCGGCTGCAAATTCCAGAATTTCATCTGCCTGTGACAGCTTGCTATGAATCAGTATGCCATCTGCGCCGGCCTCGTGATAAGCCTCGGCACGTCGCAGTGCTTCCTCGATCCCCCAGCCAGCAATCAGTGCTTCAACCCTGGCGATGATACAAAAATCCTCATCGTACTGACTGTCTTTACCGGCTTTAATCTTTCCACAAAATTCATCCACTTCGGCCAATGGTTGGCGTTCGCCATCAATAAAACTATTGGTCTTCGGGAATAGTTTATCTTCAATACAGACACCGGCAATATCACGTTGCTCAAGTTTCTTGACCAGGCGGCGCATGTTATTGAAATTGCCATAGCCAGTGTCACCATCAAGTAAAATTGGAATTTCTGTTGCATCGGACATGAACTCCAGCATATCAACGACCTGGGTCCAGCTGGCTTCATTACTGTCACGTACCGCATATTGTGCAGACATTGATAGTCCACTGCCCCAAATCCCCTTAAACCCGGCCTTTTCCACAATTAGAGCAGAAATACCATTATGTGCCTCCATGATAAATTCAAGCTCACCCGATTCGAGTAAGGCGCGGAGTTTTGCACTTTTGCTTATTAGTTTCTTCTGGGTCATTTTTACTCTGGCTTGTAGCTTTTAATTACGGTCTTTGTGTATGGTTCTTGTCTATGGGCCTTGTGTATGGTTCTAGGGCAAGTCTGTCAGTTTTGGCAGTATTATATCCTTTGCCCTGACAACATCATCAGGAAAATCTATTTCCAGCCAGGGTAAACCTGATATATCTTCAAATGAGTATTGCTCAGGTTTAGCCAGTAACAAATCCCTGATAACTTCTTCGTAAGGGGCCTCATCTTCACCCTTGTCAACATATTCAGCTGCTTTTAAGCCAAGTAGTTTTCCTGTTGCAGAGGTGAATTTGAAGAAACCTACAGATTCACCCATAAAATCAAAATCCAGACTTTCATCCAGTTGTTTTCTGAACTCGACAAGATGCTCATTACGAACACATAATTTCACGGGTTCTTCTCCCATTTCGAAATCTTGATCCAGCAGGAAAACATTTTCTTTGTCCGAATTGATTAATCTGCCAAGAATATTGTGATCGTAGAGCACATCAGCATCCATCAGAATAAAATTCTGGCTTGCTTCCAGGGTATTCAGTCCTGATAACATGCTTAAAATACTACCTTTGGTGAAATCAGGGTTAAAACAAGTATCAACGTGGTCAGCACCAATCCTGGAGAGTGTTGATTTAATCATATCGGATTCAAAACCTGTGATAATGACGATGTCATCAATGCCATAGTGATGAAGGATCTCGAGATGTCTTTGTAACAGGCTCCTGCCATCAAATTCCAGCAAGCATTTTGGTTTTTTCTCCGAAGAGTTGCCCGGAATATCTCCCAGGCGTTGACCAATTCCAGCTGCAAGGATAATAGTTTTCATGTTTATAATGACTTATCAAATACTTGTTTTCTAAAAAGAAGCGAATGGTACTTGATGATGCTGTTCCAAGTACAGCAGGAGCTATGATTTCCAAGTAGTTTGGGTATAAAGTAGTATTAACAACCATATACTGAATCAATCTAGATAAATGAACGATGGCGACTGACATACCGAAAAAACTGGGGAAGTATGAAGTAATCAGAGAACTGGGCCGTGGCAGTATGGGTGTGGTCTATGAAGGGCATGACCCTTTTACTGATCATCGTGTTGCCCTGAAGGTTGCCAATACGCATACATTCAAGAATAAAAAAACCGCAGAACGCTACAAAAAAACATTTTTTAACGAGGCCCATACAGCCGGGAAATTAAAACATCCAAATATTGTTGAGATTCTGGACGCTGGTGCAGAAGGAGATGTTTGTTATATCGTTATGGAACTGGTTGAAGGTGGAGGCACCTTAAAACCACACTGTAAACCTGATAATCTTTTGTCATATGAGCAGGTTGTACAAATCATTTTTAAATGTGCAAAAGCGCTGGATTATGCACATAGAATCGGGGTCGTGCATCGGGACATCAAACCCACGAACATACTGCTGACAAAAGACATGGATGTTAAATTTTGTGATTTTAGTATTGCGCATTTAATGACTGAAGAAGCAGAGAGCACCATGCCGACTGGTTTCGTTGGGTCACCTCGTTATATGTCTCCTGAGCAGGTACAGGAAGATATGATTACAAATCAAACGGACTTGTTCTCATTAGGTATCGTCTTGTACGAATTATTAACTGGCAAACATCCTTTCGCTGCGGATGGCTTTTCACGTTTGATTTATAAAATCACGAATGAACAACCACCGCCATTGAGAAGTTACCGTTCTGACATCCCGGAAATTTTCGAGAAAATTATTCATCATGTGCTACAAAAGAACCCTGAGAGGCGTTACAAGATGGGTTTGAATATGGCAGCAGACTTGAGCCTGGTATTTGATTATCTCGATGAGCCAGAGGAAGATCTTGATGAGAAGGAAAGATTTACGCAGGTTCAGCAACTGGAATTTTTTCAGGGTTTTTCAGAAGCAGAAATCTGGGAGATCATTCGGTCATGTGTATGGCAGGAATATGAAGCAGGCCAGGAAGTTTTGGTTCAGGGAGATGTCGACGAGGCATTCTATGTAATTGTTGCGGGTGATGTTGATGTTTATCGAAAAACTACCCGCATTGGAACTATTAAGGCAGGGGATTGTTTCGGAGAAATGGGTTATTTGTCTAATACTGAAAGGACAGCGACGATTCAGGCAAAAGATGCAGTACGCCTTTTGAAAATTAACAGTACCGTGATCGATCAGTTATCCGTCGGCTGCCAGTTACACTTTAACAAGGTGTTTTTAAGGACGCTGGTGAAAAGGCTTTCTTTAACAACTGCAAAAGTCCTGAACGAGGATTAAACTTTCTAGCAAGACTCGTTCTTTTTGCGGTAATAAGATATTAGTCTTTCTGTTGATGAGTCATGAGTAACGTTATTGTCAGTGGCCTCATTAAGTTCCTCTGAGATTTGTTTTGCAATATTTTTTCCCAATTCGACTCCCCACTGATCAAATGGATTAATGTTCCATATATGAGCTTGTACAAAACATCGATGTTCATACAGACATAATAGTGAACCTAATGTGGCTGGAGATAATTCGTCCAGCAGAATAGTAGTGCTAGGCCGATTCCCGGGAATATTTTTGTAGGCTGCCCATTCAGTCTCTGCCCGATCAACCTCTGTATGGCCATGCATAAGTGCTTCGCCTTGAGCCAGACAATTTGCCAGCAGCTCCTGATGTTGGCTTTTATTTTCACTATTACTTATAAGACTGACAATAAAATCAACAGGAACCAGATGTGTTCCCTGGTGCAGGCATTGGAAATAGGCATGTTGGGCATTGTTTCCAGTTCCGCCCCATATAACTGGAGAGGTGTTGTATTTTATCTGATTACCTTCCTTATCAATCTGTTTGCCATTACTTTCCATAATTAACTGGCCAATATATGCGGGCAACATGTTCAGTGAATGGTCATAAGGAAATATTGCCATCGTCTCTGCATGAAAAAAATTGATATACCAGATGTCAATCAAGGCGAGGATTACAGGTAGATTATTTTCCATGGTTTGTTCACAAAAATGTTGATCCATTGCGGACGCACCTGAGAGAAAATCCCGGAAATGATCCATGCCAATCCTGATGGCAATGGGCAAACCAATGGCGGACCAGAGTGAATATCGCCCACCCACCCATTCCCAGATGTGAAATATATTTTCATCTTTCACGCCCAAGGCCTTTGCTGCATCGTGATTTGCAGTTACTGCCAGCAAATGTTTATCGGGGGACTTGCAGCCATGTTCCCTGAGCCATTTAATCGCAGTTTCTGCGTTAAACAGCGTTTCTTTTGTAGTAAAAGATTTTGATGAAATAATGAATAATGTCGTTTCTGCATCCGATTTTTCCAATGCTGAATTCATGTCGTTAATGTCAACATTCGAGACGAAATGAATGTCGATATCTGATACGGCAAAATTTGAGAGTGCTGCGGTAACTAATTTAGCACCAAGATCGGATCCGTCAATACCGAGATTAAAGACTGTTTCTATGGGTTTGTCAGTATGGCCCCTGAACTCACCACTGTGCAAAGCCGTAACAAAGTCCTGCATATGCTGTAGTTCATCGTGTACCTGTTTGCTGACATCCTCACCTTCGACTGAATAGGTTTTATCTGCTGGTGCACGCAGCGCCATGTGCATAGCAGCCTTGTTTTCTGTCCAATTTATTGTTGCACCACTGAACAATTTTTGAATTGCACCATTTAAATCAGTGCTTTGTGCCATGGAGATCAGGAGCTGAATAGTTTCTTCAGTAATATAGTGCTTCGAATAATCGACATAGAGCTTGTTATTTTCAGCAGAAAAACTTTTAGCGCGCCCCGGGTTCTGAATGAACATTTCCTGCAGACTTGTTCTGGAAATATCTTTCTTGTGATCTATGAGTGCTTGCCAGCAGCTTACAGATACATGTCTAGGTATTTTGTGCGTACTCATAGAGATAATAGTGGAGGTACAGGGACTTTAGTTAATCCATCATTGAAAGAAACTAAAAACGCCATGCGTAATCTTGATTGATAATCCCTGAATGTGGGCGGTTGCAAAGACAGAAAATATTTTATTAGCCTGAGATGTAATGTTCCAGCTGGTCAATGACGGATTCTTTTTCTGAAATAATACTTGTTACGACATCCATCGTGGATATTACACCTGATACCTCTCCATTTTCTGCGACCGGGAGATGTCGAATATGATGTGCAGACATCAGCTTCATGCAGTCTTCAACGGATTGATCAGGTGTGACGGTTATAACATCCGGGGTCATGATGTCTTTGACTGGTGTATCGTGTGATGCCCTGTCTTCAAGTATAACTCTACGAGCGTAATCTCGTTCGGAGATTATACCCACCAGTTTGTTGTTTTCCATGACCAGTAGTGCACCGACTTTTGCTTCATTCATGAGTTTAATTGCGTCATAGACCATGGTCTCTGGTGAAACCGAATGCGTTTTGCGTCCTTTGTTATTTAAAAGCTGGCTTGCAGGTGTTTTCATGAAATTGTCCTCACTAAATCGGTTTCCCTGTAACAATAAATAATCACTGTAATGAGATGTAAATAACACACTGGACTCAGTATAATCAGCAATGATTTAGATTTTAAGTCAAGTTTGGCATCTATTATGTGTAAACTCAAACTACGCACAAATAATTTGGGTATGTCTGTCCAAAAAGCTATGTTTGCAGTACTATTTCAAAGGGTACACACATGACTTCATCAAACAAATGAATTGTTGCGATTGAGGCCAATTTTAATGCTTAAAATAGCTACTTAAATAAAAAAATAGATACCTGAATAAGATGAGTTTCCCCGAAAAACTGGGCAAATACGATGTGTTAGGTGAAATAGACCGGGGCAGTATGGGAACGGTCTACCTGGGACATGATCCATATACTGATCGTGGTGTAGCAATCAAGGTCGCACATACCGAGTCCCTGGAAAATGAAGAATCCGGTGATCAATACAAGAAAATGTTCTTCAACGAAGCACACACAGCGGGCAGCCTGAATCATCCCAATATCGTTGGTATTGTTGATGCCGGCACGGATCAGGATGTTTGTTACATCGTCATGGAGCTGGTCAAGGGTGGCGGGACACTTAAACCTTACTGCACACCTGAAAATCTTTTGCCGATAGAAAAAGTTGTAGAAATTATCTTCAAGTGTGCCAAGGCACTGGATTATGCGCATAAGCAGGGTGTCGTTCATCGAGATATAAAACCATCAAATATCCTGGCTGAAGTTAATCTGGAAGTAAAAATCGCTGATTTCAGTATTGCTCATATGAACAGGGCTGACGATACCGCTACACAACAAATAGGCCTGATGGGTTCT
>QNEM01000002.1 GCA_003645215.1 Gammaproteobacteria bacterium | reverse complement strand
TTAAATCAATTTGTTAGCGGTTTCTTGATGGGGAGTTACGAAATCATATTTGATCTGTTGGTGCTGATTAGCTTCTGCGCCATTGGCTATTTATTGTTCGCCAATTTCAGCATCATTGAACTTCGCAAAAGCAGAAAAAGACCCCACATTCCTTCCGGCTTCACACCACCGGCCACGGTGCTTAAACCCATCTGCGGCCTGGAACATGGTATGGATGAGAATTTAAGATCGTTCTGCGAACAAGATTACCCCGAATATCAAATTATCTTTGGCTTGCATGGCGAAGATGACACGGCAATTCCTGTGATTGAAAAAATTATCCAGGATTATCCGCAACTGGATCTGGAAATGGTCATCGACACACGGCTACATGGCTCAAATCACAAGGTTTCAAATCTGATTAATATGTTCCCTACAGCAAAACACGACTTATTACTGGTTGCAGACAGTGATATGCGCGTAGGTAAAAACTACCTGCACGATATTGTCGCGCCATTTGCCAATGCGGCAAATGGTGCTGTCACCTGTCTCTATTCAGGCCGCTCGGAAGGTGGCCTGGCATCAAGACTGAATGCCATGTTTATTAATGAATGGTTTCTGCCTTCAGTACTTATATCTAATGCGCTAAAAGATATTAGTTATTGCCTGGGTGCGACGATGGGCGTACGCCGTGAAATATTGACCGATTTTGGGGGCTTTGAAGCCCTGAGCGATTATCTTGCCGATGATTATATGTTGGGTCAAATGGTCACTGAGCGCGGCTATAAGATTCATTTATCACACACAATTGTAGAGAACCTGTCTTACGAATCAAACTGTAAGTCATTGTTTTTACATGAACTTCGATGGGCAAGGACACTCAGGGCCGTTGAACCGCTGGGCTATCTGGGCACCTTCCTGACAGATACATTAGTGATAAGCAGCCTGACCGCACTATTCGCACTCATATTCACGCAGCACACCTTTTTACCTGCCTCAATACTGGGAATCACGATTACTGCTCGAATTTTGCTGCACCTGCAGGTAAAATCCGCGCTTGGCCTGAATGGTCGAGGATCATGGCTGCTTATTCCTGTGAGAGATCTACTCTCCTTCGTTATCCGAATCGTCAGTTTTACGGGACATTCAGTTGAATGGAGGAACCACACTTTTTCTGTGGATGATGAGGGATTGATGCATGAAGATGTAGAAACTGATCCAAATGAACTGATAAAAGAAGATAATTAAGAACACATTAAAACTACCGAATGTCATTTCTGTAGTTAATGAAAAATTAGGAGTCCCATCGGGATGTTAAAAACATTATTTTTAAATCCGCCTTCCTTTAATGGCTTTGATGGCGGAGCCGGCTCACGTTACCAATGTACACGAGAAGTGAAATCCTTCTGGTATCCAACATGGTTGGCTCAACTTTCAGCCCTGGTTGAAGGTAGCCGTTTGATCGATGCACCAGCAGCTGACATACCATTAGAAGAAGTTTTACCACTGGCCACTGATTATGAATTTCTTGTGCTGTATACAAGCACACCTTCATTTCCAAACGATGTAAAAATCGCAGAAGCATTCAAGCAGGAAAATCCAGAATTGATTATTGGCTTTTGCGGCCCGCATGTTGCGGTGAACCCGGACCATACCGTACTTGCCTCTGATGCTATTGATTTTGTCGCTGGTAATGAGTTTGATTTCACCATCAAGGAAATCGCTGAGGGAAAACCTCTCGAAGAAGTCGATGGCATTATCTACAAAAAAGATGGCAAACCTGTACACAATAAAGATCGCGCCTTGATAGAAGACATGGATTCCCTACCATGGGTGACCAAGGTTTATAAAGAAAATCTGGACACAAAAGATTACTACAATGGTTATATGCTTCATCCTTATATGTCTTTCTATACTGGCAGAGGCTGTAAATCTCATTGTACATTCTGTCTCTGGCCACAAACTATTTCTGGTCATAATTACCGCACGCGTTCGGTTGACAATATTATCGGGGAATTAACTTATGCAAGAGATAACTTCCCTGAGATTAAGGAATTTTTCTTCGATGATGATACCTTGACGGACAACATCGAACATGTAGAAGCCCTGGCAAAAGAGATTGGCAAACTGGGCATCACCTGGTCCTGTAATGCCAAAGCCAATGTCCCTTATGAAACACTGAAGATAATGAAAGACAACGGTCTGCGACTGTTACTGGTAGGTTACGAATCCGGTAATCAGCAGATCCTGATAAATATCAAGAAAGGTATTCGAATAGATATTGCACGTCAGTTTACCAAGGACTGCCACAGTCTGGGCATCCTCATTCACGGGACTTTTATTGTTGGCCTTCCTGGTGAAACAAAAGACACCATTGAAGAATCAATCAAATATGCCCAGGAACTGAACCCGCAAACGATTCAGGTGTCACTGCCTGCTGCCTATCCTGGAACATTTCTCTACAAGCAGGCCATTGAAAATGGCTGGTTGATTGATGATACGACACTGGTGGGTGATGATGGTGTTCAACACTCAGTACTGAATTATCCACATCTGCCCAGTGATGATATCTTTGAAGCTGTTGATAATTTCTACAAACGTTTCTATTTCCGCCCATGGAAGATGGCAACACTATTTTTCGAGATGTGTCAGGACTGGGAGATCATGAAGCGTCGTCTGCGTGAAGGTGTGGAATTCTTTAAATTCCTTTTCGTACGGGAGAGCACAGCCTGAAGAAACTAATAGTGACAGGCGATGATTTCGGCCTGTCAGTTCCAGTAAATGAGGCTGTTTCACAGGCACATCAAAAAGGCATCTTAACCAGCACCAGTTTGATGGTCGCTGCGCCTGAAGTAGATGATGCCATCGCACGAGCCAAAGAATTGCCTGAGCTTAATGTCGGTTTACATCTGGTCTTGTCTAATGGTCATGCCTGCCTGCCGGCGAGTGATATACCTGATCTTGTCAATGCTAATGGTGAATTTTCAAACAAGCTTGTCAGCAGCGGCATCAAGATGTTTTTCAACGCCAGTGTCAAACAGCAAGTGAAAGATGAAATCCGCGCACAATTCGAGGCATTTAAAGCAACTGGACTACGTCTTGATCATGTTAATGCGCATAATCATATGCACCTTCATCCAACCATCTTTGATGCCATCATCGAGATTGGTAAAGATTATGGCATGGATGCTGTCCGGGTCCCTGATGAAAAACCATTAAAGTCATTAATAGACAGTACCAGAGAAAAAATTACACGATTTGCAAGCTGGTTATTGCTCAAACCATTCACCTCCAGAATGAAGAAGCGACTTATCCAGAATAATATTAAATTCAATACGCATGTTTTCGGTTTTCATCACACAGGACACATGAACCTGGATACACTGGTCCGAATACTTCCCAATCTTGAAGACGGCCTATCAGAGATTTATCTACATCCAGCCACAGGACCATGGGATGGAATCGATCCGGGTGCAAAAGATTATGAATTTGAAGCAGAATACAAGGCACTGATTCATCCACGAATCAAACGTATTATCAAAAAATTCTCTATCGAGTTAACCAGCTTTAAAGAAGCATAGGTGGCCTACAGCCCGGATATTTCACGAAGGCAGTAAAATAAAGTTATTAAAATTCTGGTTAATTAAATAAGTAATATTGTGCTAAACATCCTTTACAACGATTACAGTTTGTACCTGAACAAAGTCAGGAAAAATCTGGCTGCCAATATTCAACAATTACCCTCAAACCATAGCTACTGCTATGCTTTTTCGTGGAATCGTCAAATCTTGATTACCATATTTCCCCTGCTCTTTGTTCCCTCATGAAGTATCCGGGCTAACATGGTCGGCGATTCCTGGACGCATAAAGTAGCACGGTTTTGTATACTCCCACTTGTTAATACCCCCGTCACACCAAATCATCTGACGACACTAAGATTAATTACCGGCGTGGTTGCCTGTAGTCTGTTTGCCATAGGTACGGCAGAGTGGAATCTCTATGGCGGTTTGATGTGGTTATTGTCTGGCTTTCTGGATCGTGCGGACGGTGAACTGGCTCGAGTCGGCGGCAAGACCACCCCGTGGGGGCATCAGTATGATTATTTTTCAGATGTGTTTGTTACCGCATTATTTTTTATCGGTATCGGTATTGGCCTCAGAAATACAACTTTCTGGAATGTGGATCTTGGGCTTTGGACAATTGTTATGGGGATCTGTGCGACAGCCGGTGTAATTGCCGCCGAGATCCTTGCTGAAAAGATTGATCAGGCACAGAAGGATACTGGTGAAAAAGCCTATGCCGGTTTTTCCGGTTTTGATTTTGATGACATCCTGTTTCTCTTCGCACCCGTTGTCTGGTTGAATCTACACCCACCCTTTCTGATTGGTGCTTCAGTAGGTGCGCCAGCATTTGCCCTGCTAACATGGTATCGTTTCAAAAAACTTTAAGCTGAATTATTTAATGGATACGAGGCTAAAATCATGAGTATCAATGAAGAGGCTCAGGAATTACAAAGCCTGCTTGATACCCTGCTTGATGATGTTGCATACAATGATGTAACACTGAAAAATTTCCAGGCCTTTGAACTTGAGCTAATGAATTCAAGTTCACTGAATAACCTGATTGAATTATTGCTGAAAGACAGTCTGCTTGACCTTGATCTGGAATTTGCCACCCTGACACTGGTAGATACTGAATATGAAATTCAACGACATCTTGAACGCACGGGGAGTAAATTCCTTGAATGTCCGGAATTAAAGTTTATTGATAGCAATGAAGAACTGGAAAAGCTTTATAAGCAGAAGTTATTTCCTATATTTCAATCGTATAATGATGCTCACCTTTTTCTTTTTTCCTCAGAAGTAAATAAACCTGATGCTGCCTGGTCACTTCCACTAAGCAGAAACCATCACCTGACTGGAAGCTATAATATCTGCAAACAATCAGGGAATCATACTCAGGAAGATTCTGCCACAGATTTTTTACAACGTCTGGCAGCTGTGGTTTCAGTAAGCCTGGAAATAAGTATTAGCAAGGAAAGTCTTAAGACCCTTGGCCTGATTGATCCTCTTACTGGCGTTAATAACAGAAGATTCTTTGATCAACGCCTGATTGAAGAAGTCGCCAGTGTCATTCGTGCAAATGATGAGATAAGCTGCCTGTTCATTGACATTGACCACTTCAAAAAAGTAAATGATAACTACGGCCACCAGGCTGGTGATGAGATCCTCAGGGGAGTGGCACAAATCATACGTGAACTGGTCCGTAGCACAGATGTTGTAGCCCGGTATGGCGGAGAAGAATTTATAGTGCTGCTATCACATAAGGGCAAGAAAAAGGCAGCAGAAATAGGGGAAAGGATCAGGAAAACTATTGAAGAACGAATATTCACTGATCCACAGCATGGGGATATTAAGGTCACAACCTCAATCGGCATCAACTCACTTAATACCAGCGAACATGAAGGTGAGGTCAAAGATGTTGCTTCCTTATTTGTAGTACGTGCAGACCGCGCACTCTACCAGGCAAAAAATAATGGTAGGAACAGAATTGAATTCTACGCTGACAACGAATAAAGCTACTTGATTACTGCACTTTTTCTGTAAGGGAGAGTCAATATGGTAATTGTTTTAAAGATGACGATACAGAAATCAATAATATGCCCCCAAGTCTGAAGATATCACTGCTGTCTTTTCTGCTTGTCTTCCTGGCTGAATCAAGCCAGGCAGAGGCCCCTGATGTCGCCCTTGAAGACCTGAACGGTAATTATCACAGTATTTCAGAATATATTGGCCATGGTAAATGGACGCTGGTGAATATCTGGAGTCCGACCTGTATCCAGTGTGTTGTCGAAATGCCCGACTTGAATAAATTTCATCTTAAACACCGTGATACAGATGCAACAGTCCTGGGGATAACGATTGATTACCCAAGCTTTAAATACGGGAAGAAAAAACTGGCAACTGCTTTTATCAAGAAACACGATATCAGCTTCCCCATACTTATGGGTGACCAGGAGCTTGCATCGAAGGTAGGTGGCAAACACCTGAAAGCAATCCCTACTACCTATTTCTTTCATCCCGATGGTAAGCTCGTTGCCCGTTGGCCCGGTATGGTAAAGAAAGAAGATCTTGAAGAATTCATTCAGGTGTATGAACCAGAATCCGATGACTGGTTTCAACAGCAATAGTAAACGTACCTTTGAATAACAATTACCGAATCAGCAACTTAAATCACGATAGAACATCTTGCTTGATAGTTTGTGATAACATCAGGCAGATGGATATAACAAAAACACAACAAAAATTTCTACGCAGTAAGGCTCATCATTTGAAACCAGTTCTCTGGATTGGCCAAAATGGATTAACTGAAAGTGTGACAGCCGAGATTGAATCGGCACTTGATCATCATGAACTTATCAAGATAAAACTACGCGTTGGAGATAGAGACTTAAAAAATAAAACAGTTGCCGATATTTGCCAGACAACCCACGCTACTCAAGTTCAAAGCATCGGTAATATTGTCTCCATCTATCGTAGAAACGACAAACAGCCCGTCATCGACCTGCCGAAATAAAGCGAACATCAATGTAGTTAACCACGTGGATCAACAGACTCCTAAACCTTCTTCAGTACCTTATCCATCATTTTGGTAGAAAGAACGCGTTTTAAGTATCCAAAAAGATAGGTTGGAAAAGTAACATAGTATCGGGCTTTTGGTTTCATGCTTTCCAATGCGTGGTACACCTTATCAAGCACGGCTTCAGGCTCCAGGGTAAAAGGTACCACAGGACCCTCTGTCTTTAATCTTTCTACCAGCTTTTTGTAGGCATTTTCAAAGGGACTATTTTCAACCGATATATTTTCTTCAAATGCGGCCAATGCATTTTTTCTGAATTGACTTTCAATAGGTCCCGGTTCGATAAGCGAAATATGAATGTTTGTTCCCATCAACTCAAGGCGCAAGGTATCGGTTAAGCCCTCCAGGGCATATTTAGTCGTGTTATAGGCCCCCCGAAACTGCAAGGCGACAAACCCAAGCACTGAACTATTCTGAATGATTCTTCCATACCCCTGCTCACGCATCACCGGCAGCACCAGGTTCGTCAACTCATGTGTGCCAAACAGATTTACTTCAAATTGTTGCCGCAAAACATCTCTGCTTAAATCTTCGACTGCACCGGGTTGGCCATAAGCACCATTATTGAACAGTGCATAAATCTTACCATCAGTTTTTTCCATAATTGTTGCAAAGGCAGAGCGAATGGACGCCGAATTAGCCAAGTCCAGTTGCACTGATTCAAAACCTTCGGCGATCAAGATGTTGACATCTGTTTTTTTACGTGCTGTCGCAAACACACGGTAGCCTCTTTCTCTTAGTCCTGCTGCAACACAACGACCAATTCCTGATGAACATCCGGTAATAATCACATTGCGCTTTTTCATTAGTTTTCTCATTAGAAATATTTGCTAACCTTGTTCATGACAAACAGGGGGTCTTGCCAAATGTTAATTATTGATTCTGTTCATTTGTCACAATTATTTTTAACAAATTAATCATCAAATCAATAATAATGATGTCCTTTAAAATTAAAGAGATACATTTTAAACTTAAGAAACCCCATTATATATTTTCACCTGTCCCTGTATTTCAAATACAAAAACCCTGCTCCTAAGGCTATCATGGGGTTTAAAATCACACTATAATCAAGAAGTTACAAAATTACTCCCAGATATTACATTGGGACATTACTTGGGGCATTGCATTGGGTGTCTATTTTACAGGGAAATCGCCACTCCAGCGGCAAAAAATAATAAAGCACGGTGAAAAAAATATTAAATAATCACTTCATGGCATCTGCCCTGATTACGTCTGTATTTTTGGCTCCAGTTATGCCCACCCGGGCAGATGAGCCAGAACAGCAAGAGTCAAATTGGCCTTTATGCACGGACTCATTAAATATCCCTGCCCGGCCAGTTGTTGAAGCTGAACTGGAAGCAGGCGATGTGCATGTTGCAGCAGATGATGCTGATCTGGAGGAAGAAGGGATCTCGACACTGGATGGAAATGTTGAAATCACACGAGACGATCAACAGACTCGAGCTGACCATGTTGAATTTAACCAGATAGATGATACCGCTGATCTGGAAGGCAACATCCAGTATTGGGATGAAGCAATCTACCTGGAAGCTGACAAGGGCCACATCGAATTCAATTCAGATACCGGTCAATTCGAAAATACCAGATATACGATTAAGGATAATCGTGGACGTGGGAAAAGTGCCGATCTGGAAATGAAGATGGGCACAGAGACAAATTTAAGAAATGCCGACTACAGCACCTGTGATCCGGCAGACAAATTCTGGTCCATATCCGCAAGTGAAATCCATCTTGATCATGTCGAAGAATGGGGCAAGGCCAAAAATGTCGTGCTCAGGATTAAAGATGTGCCAATATTTTACAGCCCGTATATGTCATTCCCGCTGAGCAAGAAAAGAAAGACCGGTTTTTTAACTCCTGGTGCAGGCAGCTCAAATCGAAGTGGTTTTGAAGCGCGTACGCCATTTTACTGGAACATCGCCCCGCAGATGGATGCGACATTGACTCCCAGGTTAATGACAGACCGTGGCGTCATGCTGATGGGTGAATTCCGTCATATGTCAAAAAATAGTATGAGTGAGCTCAGTGGCGAGTTCCTTCCCAGTGATAATGATTTCGATGATGAGAACAGAAGCCTCATTCGAGTGAAACATGACCGTAGATTTGCAGACAGGGGCAAGTTCTCACTGGATTACAACAGGGTATCTGACAAAAATTATTTTGAAGATTTTGGTAACTCCCTCGGTGTTACCAGCACACGCTTTCTACGGCAGCGTGGTGATATTTCATATAGCGGAAAGTTGTATGGTGGCAACAGTTGGAGTGGCAGAGTCAGGCTGGAAAATTATCAAACCGTTGATTCAACAATTGATGCCGTTAATAGACCCTATAAACGTCTTCCACAAATCAACTTCTATGCACGTTCCCCTGGTGGTAGTAACAAGTTTGTCTATAATCTTAGAAGTGAATTTACATATTTTGATCGCGGCGATGATGATACAGGCACTGTAGATGATGTACTTGGTGCAAGGATGGATCTGCTGCCTTCAATCAGCTATCCATATAGAACCGCTTCTGCGTTCGTTACGCCAAAGGTTGCTTTACGTTATACACAATATGATCTACACAGTACAAACACATTCGATTCAAATCCCAATCGCTTGTTGCCCATAGTCAGTGTTGATAGTGGTGTTTTTCTGGAACGTGACTTCTCTTTATTCGGGAAAAAATCATTGCAAACGCTGGAACCGAGGCTTTTTTATCTTTATGTTCCGGAAGAAAACCAGGATGACCTGCCTGTTTTTGATTCTAATCTGTACGATTTTAACTTTGATGCATTATTCCGGGAAGATCGCTTTAGTGGCGCAGACCGTGTTGGCGATGCCAACCAGTTCACAGTAGCATTGACATCACGCCTGTTAGATCAGGACACAGGAAGAGAGAAGGCCTACGTAAGCCTGGGACAGATTTATTACCTGAGCGATAGAGAGGTAACTTTACCTGGTGATGCAGTGCGTGATGACAACAGTTCACCTTTCATTGCGGAAGTTGGTACTACCTTGTTAAGGCACTGGAAATTAAGAGGAAATATCCAATGGGACCCTCACAACAACGAGACTGAGCGATTACTTGCACAGGCCCAGTACAAACCAGCAGCAAACAAGATTATAAATTTCACCTATCGTGTTCGCAGACCCTCATCTAATGTTTCAGGAGTAGACATAGAACAAAGTGATGTTTCCTTTCATTGGCCGGTCGGCCGAAACTGGAGCATGCTCGGAAGATGGAATTATGCGGTTCCGGAAAGAAAATCACTGGAAATTTTTGGTGGTGTTGAATATGACAGTTGCTGTTGGGGCTTCCGGGCAGTTGCACGACGATTCCTGACCGATGTAGACGGGGATTTTGATACAGGTGTATTTTTACAAATTGAACTCAAGGGGCTGGCGGGAGTTGGACGGAAAACTGTAGATTTCCTGAAACAAAAAATCCCTGGTTACGAGAGCGAATTTTAAGTTGAAATTTCCTTACCTGCGCCTGCTATTTGCAGGCCTTCTTACGTTACAAATATTTAATTCACAGGCAGATGTAGAATTAGATCGTATCGTCGCAGTGGTTGAAAATGACATCATTATGCAAAGTGAACTTGATGCGAAACTTCGCACGGTAGTCGCTCAAATGCAACAGCAGAATGTTCAACTCCCCCCTAATAACATTCTGGAAACGCAAATCCTTGAACGTATGATCCTGATGAAGATTCAGCTTCAGAGGGCTGAAGAAACGGGGATCCGTGTCGATGATGAAACATTAAACAGAACCATCAGTAACGTCGCAGCTGGAAATAATGTCAGCCTGAGTCAATTCAAGGAAATTCTCGAAAAAGATGGATTTAATTATGAGCAGTTTCGAGAAAATATGCGTGAGGAGATTGTTATCTCCCGACTGCGTCAACGTCAGGTAGATAATCGAATTTCTATTACCAGTAAAGAGATTGACAATGCCCTCGCCAATATGGAATTTCAGGGAGAAACAGAAACGGAATACCTGCTTCAGCATATACTCATCTCCTTGCCGGAAGCCCCGACCCCGGATGAAGAGGAACAGGCCAGACTTATTGCTACAAAGGTACTTGAAGATTTAAACACAGGACAGGATTTTACAACCATGGCAACGACTGTGTCAGATGGTCAGAGAGCACTTGAAGGTGGTGACTTGGGCTGGCGTAAAAGGAATGAAATTCCTAGTATATTTAGCGCCCAGGTTGCGGCCATGAAAAAAGGGGACATCAGTGATTTGATCAAAAGTTCATCTGGCTTTCACATTGTTAAATTAGCTGATGTACGCAGTAGCGAAATGCAAATAATCACTCAGACACGTGCCCGCCATATTCTCATTAAAGTTGATGAGCTAACCACAGCTGATGATGCCTGGGTAAGGCTGGATCAGTTAAGAATACGTATTGAGGGTGGCGATGATTTTGCAAAACTGGCAAAGGCAAATTCCGATGACAAACTTAGTGCGGCTCAGGGTGGAGATCTTGGCTGGTCAAGCCCCGGGAGACTGGTGCCGCAATTTGAAGAGGTTATGAATCAACTCGAAATTGGTGTGATCAGTCAGCCGTTTGAGACACAATTCGGATGGCATATTCTTGAGGTTACCGAGCGTAGAGAATATGACGATACCGAAAATGCCAAGCGAGAAAAGGCATCAGACACCATTCGCAGAAGAAAATCGGAAGAAGCCCACCAAAACTGGTTAAGGCATCTACGTGATGAGGCCTATGTCGAGTACCGACTGGATGAGAGGTAACAACGACCTGCCGCGCATCATTATAACAACAGGTGAACCTGCAGGCATTGGCCCTGACATCACCGTTCAGATTGCCCAGAAAAATATTAATGCTGATATTGTTGCCATAGGTGATCCGGATTTGTTACAGGATCGAGCATCGTTATTGGGACTGCCCCTGTCATTAACTACATTTGATGATGCATACAAACAGAAACACGTTGCCAAAACCCTGAGAATAATCCCTGTTAAAACTGAAACTCACACCATTGCAGGGAAACTCGATGTACATAATGCTGAATACGTTTTAACCCTGTTAAAAACAGCCTGTACAGCTTGTCTCAATAATGAATTTGATGCCATGGTTACTGCCCCGGTACAAAAATCTATCATTAATGATGCTGCTATTGCATTCAGTGGGCATACAGAATTTCTAGCCGACCTTTGTCAGCAAGCTACCCCCGTCATGATGCTGGAAAATAAACTATTAAGAGTTGCACTGGTCACAACGCACCTGCCCTTATCAAAGGTAAGCGATGCTATCACAAAAGATAAATTGACCGAGGTTTTACAAATAGTCGATAAGGATCTTCGGGATAAATTTTCTATCAACAAGCCTCGTATTCTGGTTTGTGGTTTGAATCCACATGCGGGTGAGAATGGTCATTTAGGTAATGAAGAAAACGAAATCATTATTCCCGTTATAAACACATTAAGGGATCAGGGCCTGGATCTGACAGGCCCTCAACCCGCAGATACTGCCTTTACGCAAGAAATGATTGATAGTTTTGATGTTGTTGTCGCTATGTATCATGATCAGGGACTGCCTGTTTTAAAATCTCTGGGATTTGGTGAAACAGTCAATATAACTTTGGGATTACCTATAGTCAGAACTTCCGTTGACCATGGCACAGCGCTTCATCTCGCTGGCACAGGAAATGCCTCCTGTTCAAGTTTAATGGAGGCAATTCAGTCTGCTATTGATCTATCGTCTAACACATCTGATCATTCTGCATCTGCAGATCCACCAGCACAGATTCTTAATGGCTGAAACAGCCTGATGACAGAACACAGGGCAAGAAAAAGATTTGGTCAGCATTTTCTCCATGACCAGAATATTATTCAACGTATTATTACGGCCATAAATCCACAGCGGAACCAGACAATCATTGAGATAGGTCCTGGCAAAGGTGCACTTACAGTTCCATTGTTAGAACACCTGGATTGTTTACACGTCCTTGAAGTTGACAGGGATTTGGCATATGCGCTGGAAAAAAAATACGAGAATGAACAAAAAATCATTATTCATTGCCTTGATGCTTTGACTTATGACTTCAAGGAGTTGGGCAATCAGCACTTACGTATCATTGGCAATCTGCCCTACAATATCTCAACACCTTTAATTTTCCATCTACTGGAAAATAATCAGATTATTGATGACATGGTATTCATGCTTCAGGAAGAAGTCATCGACCGCACGTGTGCTTCACCAGGAAGCAAGGATTTTGGGCGTCTGTCTGTGATGGTTCAGGCGAATTGTCAGGCTGAGAAATTGTTTACTGTCAGTCCAGGGGCTTTTTCACCACCACCCAAAGTCATGTCAGCCATCATAAGATTGAAACCCTTTGATAAGGTTTTAAACCAGATTTCGGACTATCCATGCTTTGCACATGTCGTAAAACAGGCATTCTCTCAAAGAAGAAAAACACTCAGAAATTGTCTAAAGGGTACGCTTGATGAGCGACAGATAATCAATCTTGGAATTGACCCTGGGGCACGAGCAGAAACCATAGCAATTGAAAATTTTATCCAACTGGCAAACGCCTACCATAAGGAAAATCAATAGCTTAGCCTGTGGAAAACTCTGTGAATAAATTTTCATAGTACAGCCAGTTTTTTTCTGAATTCAGGTTTCACATTATTGTTTCACTGCAATATAAACAATATGTTTTTCCTATTCAAATCAAGTGGTTATGTGTTTTTATAGTTATCATGAATAGTAGGCACTATCGATAAATCACATAATTTATTACCACTTGATTTGCTTGTGCATAAAGCCAGTGCAGATCACTAAATCGTTTGACAATACAGGCACCGTCAAGACAAATCATAGATGACTACCCAAACCATCTGGATATGCAGAGTTCAGCTATAGTATTTATTCCTGTTCCAAATAATAATACGCCCTGACAATAAGGACTCCCCCAACAGGTATGAAACGAGACGACACCCTGCTTTTGCTGCAACAAATTTCAGATAAGCTAGACCAATTCAGTGAGTTCTCAGGCAAACTGGTTTCCTGGCTTGTGTTGGCCATGGTCTTACTGGTCAGTTACGACGTCGCCATGCGCTACTACTTTCTCAGCGGTTCTATTGCATTACAGGAAATGGAATGGCATCTGTTTTCCCTGATATTCCTGATTGGAGCCGCGTATACATTAAAACATGATGATCATGTCAGGTTGGATCTTTTCTATAAAAGCAGGTTCATGAATGATCAGCACAGGGCATGGGTTAATTTACTGGGGAGCCTGCTACTGTTAATTCCCTTTTGTATATTAATCATAACCACTTCCTGGCCATTTGTTTTTCAAGCCTATATCCACCTGGAAGGTTCTCCCGATCCAGGTGGCCTGCCTTACCGCTGGATACTAAAGGCAGGCATTCCATTGGGATTCACACTCCTTTTACTACAAGGCGTGGCGGATATTGCAAAGAATCTCAAGCTTATCCTGCGAGATAAATCATGACTGCCGCCATCATTGCCATGTTTGTCACGCTCATGCTCATGCTGCTGATGGGTTACCCGGTTGCCTTTACTTTAGGTGCTGTAGCACTTTTATTCGGTAGTATCTTTTTAGATCTGAATTTTTTCAATCTACTTCCTCTGCAAATCTGGGGAACCATGAATAATTTCACCTTACTTGCTGTTCCATTATTTATTTTCATGGGCGTGACACTGGATAAATCAGGTTTGGCTGAAGATTTGCTGGAAACCATGGGCTTATTATTTGGCAAGATGCGGGGTGGTCTCGCGGTATCTGTGGTGGTGGTTGGCGCCCTGCTTGCCGCAACCACAGGTATCGTCGGTGCAACCGTTGTGACCATGGGAATTATTGCACTACCGACCATGCTCAAACGTCATTACTCTCCCTTACTTGCCACAGGAACTATTGCCGCATCCGGGACATTAGGTCAAATCATACCGCCCAGTATTATACTGATTCTGCTTGGTGATGTGATGGGTGTACCTGTAGGTCGTCTTTTTGTTGGTGCCGTTGTTCCAGGGACAATATTGATTCTGTTGTTCCTGTTATACATTCTTGGTATGGCCTGGATAAACCCGGGCATTGCCCCCGCACTGAAAAATAATGCCAGCGAACATCTGTTCAAAAAAGTCATATTTACTTTATTGCCACCCTTGTTACTAATCATCAGTGTCCTTGGATCAATCTTTGCCGGTATCGCATCACCTACCGAGTCGGCTGCAGTCGGTGCCCTTGGGGCGATGATACTTTCTGCTGCCCATAAACAACTTACTATGGACAGACTGAAAGCCGCCATGGAACTCACTGTTCGCCTGACCAGTATGGTGTTTATGATTTTAATTGGTGCCATCGCATTTGGTCTGGTGTTTCGTGGTATGGGAGGAGATACACTGGTTCGTGAAGTAATGACAAACATCCCCGGAGGTGTATGGGGATTTATGTTTGCCAGTATGTTACTAATCTTTGTTCTGGGCTTCTTCCTGGACTTTTTACAAATCTGTTTTATCGTGGTGCCAATCATCGCCCCTATTGCCAACCTTCTGGGTATCGATCTACTCTGGTTGGCAGTTTTAATTGGCCTCAACCTGCAAACATCTTTTCTGACACCACCATTTGGCTTTTCATTATTTTATTTGAAGGCTGTTGCACCACCAGAAATACGAATCCAGGATATTTATCGCGGGATAATACCTTTCGTCATGATACAGATTTTAACCCTGATCTTATTGCTCCTGTTCCCGAAGCTAGTGACATGGTTACCCGATTTGATGGACAGAATGAATGGACTTTAATATTTGAAGTGAAGAGTGAAAGGTGAAACGTGAAAAGTTTAAAGCACAATATAGGAAGAGTCGTTTTACCCTTCACTCTTCACTCTTCACTCTTCACTCTTCACTCTTCCAAGTAATTTTATTACCGATCCTGTTTCTGGTCTAACTCCACGCCAGATAAA
This sequence comes from Gammaproteobacteria bacterium, assembly GCA_003645215.1. Lineage (GTDB taxonomy): Bacteria > Pseudomonadota > Gammaproteobacteria > Eutrophobiales > Eutrophobiaceae > SMWN01. The sequence continues at coordinate 38,064 of QNEM01000002.1, read as the reverse complement.
GAAAGACTCCGCAGCCTGTTCAACAAGCATACCTGAACCATCGGATGCTTTAGCTGCACCATGTGCCTTGGCCCACGCAACAAAAGGTGTATCGGTCAATGAATACATCATGTCGTAACAACAGGCGTTGTCATTGAGAAGACGCTCAGGTAGCGAAGGAACTTCACCCTGTAAGCTGGCCGAAGTACCATTGATGACTATATCGAAACTGCTTCCTGAAAGTTCATCAAATCCACAAGCTGAGATTTCACCACGGTCTGAGAAAATATCAGCAAGCTTCTCGGCTCGACTAACTGTACGATTAGCAATAACAAGCTTGCCTGGATGTTCATCGAATAGTGGATCAAGAATTCCTCTGACGGCACCACCTGCTCCAAGTATCAGAACATCTTTATCTTTAATTGCAATATCCTGATTAATTGTCAGATCACGAACAAGACCAATACCATCTGTATTGTCACCAATGATTTTACCTGCATCATCAAAGCTGATTGTATTGACTGCCAGTGCACGTTCAGCCCTGTTGCTTCTAACCTCTGAAACTTCCCATGCATCACCCTTGTATGGCACGGTAATATTCAGGCCCTTGCCGCCCTGCTCCTGAAATTCTTTTATTGCCGCTTTAAATCTTCCATCATCAACCTGAATGGCCTGATAGAAAATATGTTGTTTGGTTTGTTCTGCAAACGCAGTGTGAATTTGAGGAGATTTACTATGTGCGACGGGGTTACCCATCACCGCATAATTATCGATGGATGAATCTAGATGTATTTTCATTCAGCCCCAACAGGCCCAGACGGAAGTGACGTTTACTTTAAGCTTCACCGCCACCCATTATGCCATCCTTGAGACAAGCAGCATCAAGACCACGTTCACTCAATAGAAACGCTGCGGCTGCACTGCGTCTGCCGGTATCGCAATAGAGGATATATTTCTTGTCTTCAGAAAGTGTCGCAACCTTCAGTCGCAACATAAATAATGGAATATTGATACTTCCTTCAAGTCCATTGTGTTTATGCTCACTATCCAGTCGCACATCGAGCCAAACAGCACCGTTCTTTATCATTTCGTCACCTTCTTCCCTGGTAACCCAGGTCAGCATAGGCTCTTTCAATAATTCATTAAAATCTTCCTTTGATAAACGCATCAACATACCATCTGTTGCCATTACGATATTGGCATTACGTTTGGCATCTGATAATAGCGCCTCTTCTCCAAAGGCATCTCCACCTTTAAGTTTTGCAAGTGTCAACTCGGAACCTGTTTTCGATGTTCTGGTGACTTTGCATTCCCCACTCTTAACAACGTAATAATAATCACCATCATCACCTTGCTTGATAATGACATCTCCTGCCTTGGCAGATACCTCCTGGATTCGCATAAACATTGCCTGAATGTTTCCTGGCGGTACTTGCAAAAATGCTTTTGATTGCAGGATCCTGGTCATCCAGTCCCCACCCTCATCTTCATCATCTGCCTGGATTTCATCAACCTCGATACCTGACATTTGATCCCAGGTCATCAGAATATCCAGCAGATCGCTATCTACACGAGTGATCTTGCATGCAGATTTAGCAACTGCGGTATGCCGACGCGGCTGGAAGTTAGCCAGAGGATGTTTCCCGGCTTCAGTGCCTGCAGTCACAGTATTGCTTTCACCACTGTCCGTGGTCAGAGTAGCTTCACCTTCAATCAAATATATTGTTTTTTTATCAGTATCACCTTGCTTGAAAAGTGTTCTGCCTGCAGCAACATCTTCAACAAATGACTTGCCTGCAAGCTCCTGAAAATTCTCAGCATTTAATGCGCTAGGTGGGACAAATGATTTTAATAATGCCTTATCGACCAATTCAGCCATGAATTCTTATACCTTTTTCTTCGTTATTCTATATTTAAGCTGCGAAGCTTTGATTGTATTCGCGGGTTATCCTGCTAGGAAACGCCAATTTTAGACTATCGGAGACACTAAATATATACCCAAACTACTTGGAAATGCAGACTTCAGACTAGTTTGGGTATATATCCATTAGCACATTCTTATACGTTTGTATCACCCTGTATTTCTCAGAAAAATTAAGGGGCACATGACTAGATGTGCCCCTTAGCTATAAGCCGAAGATATTATTGATCAGAGTATGTAACCACGTTCATTATGTAATACCGTGTCCAGACCTTCTGTTTCCTCATCTTCACTCACTCTCAAACCAATGACAGCATCGAGTATTTTGAATAAAACAAAGCTGATGACGCCACACCAGACAACCGTTGCTACCACACCAATCGCTTGCGTAACAAACTGTGAACCAATTGAGGTTTCAAGACCCAGGCCACCCATGGATTCAGCTGCAAATACTGCTGTTAGCAATGTACCTAAAATACCACCGACACCATGCACCGGGAACACATCGAGAGAGTCATCGATTACCAACACCCGTTTTATATATTGGGTTGCGAAATAACAGACCACACCAGCTGATAAACCAATTATTAGACCACCTATAGGTCCAACATATCCTGATGCCGGTGTGATGGTTCCCAGACCAGCAACCATACCGGTGACAATACCCAGAACACTGGGTTTGCCATATCTAATCCATTCACATGCCATCCAGGACAGTGATCCAGCTGCCGCCGAGATATGTGTGACCGTCATAGCCATTCCCGCACTACTCCCTGCTGTCAGCGCACTACCGGCATTAAAACCAAACCAGCCCACCCAGAGCATTGAGGCACCGGTGACAACGATTGTCATGTTATGTGGTGGCATAGCTGTTTGCGGAAAGCCCTTTCTATTGCCAATGACTAATGCAGCAACAAGTGCGGCAATACCCGCATTAATATGCACGACTGCACCCCCGGCAAAATCCATAAATCCGAGCTCAGACAGCCAACCACCACCCCAGACCCAGTGGCATACAGGCGCATATACAAGAATTAACCAGAAGGCGCTAAACAAAAGTACTGCAGAAAATTTCATTCGCTCTGCGAAAGCTCCCACAATCAGTGCCGGTGTGATAATGGCAAAGGTCATCTGGAACATAAAAAATACGGTTTCAGGCAAGGTTGTGTCACTACGCACTGAATCCAACCCAACACCCGACATCATAAAATAGCCCATTCCAACTATCTTATTTAACTCACCTCCGTCGCCAAATGCCAAACCATAAACACCAAACATCCACAGAACGGATACCATGCAGGCAATGGCAAAACATTGCATCAAGACGGAAAGGACATTTTTCGCCCGTACCAGGCCGGAATAAAATAAAGCCAGGCCAGGTAGTGTCATGAACAGAACCAGGGCCGTTGATGTTAATATCCATGCCGTGTCTGCACCATTGATTTCATCGGCAAAGACTGCCGCTGGTAACATTAATGACAGGCCTGATAGCAAACCGATAATTTTCTTAATAGACATACCTTACCCCTCTCCCCGTTTCATTCTTTAAAGTGCATCCGAATCTCTTTCACCTGTCCTGATACGAACTGCCTGCTGAAGATCCTGCACAAAAATCTTGCCATCCCCAATCTTGCCAGTCCCGGCGGCCTTGATAATTGCTTCAATCGCGGCATCTACCTGATCATCATCCAGTGCGATTTCTATTTTTGTTTTCGGTAGAAAATCCACCACATACTCTGCACCACGATAAAGCTCTGTATGACCTTTTTGACGACCAAAACCTTTAACCTCAATCACGGTCAGGCCTTGTACGCCAACCTCTGACAAAGCATCTCTAACATCATCCAACTTAAAGGGTTTTATGATTGCGACTAATAATTTCATTTAGATAATTCTCCCGGGATTTAATTTCGACGACTCATATGCCTGAAATATATTGCACAGATAGTGTGCAGGAAGACTAACATAATTTCATATCGGTGCATCATGAGATTGCCCTGAACCAGATTGGGGCACAAAAAAAGGGCGCCGAAGCGCCCTTTCCTGATACTGAGTGTGATGAAAGATTACAAGATGTAACCACGTTCGTCGTGAGCGGCAAGATCCAGCCCCTCTGACTCTTCATCTTCGGCTACACGAAGTCCCATAACAACATCCAGCACCTTAAGAATAACAATACTCAAAGTACCCGTATAGATAATGGTAAACAATACACCCTTAGTCTGTATCCACAATTGGCCAGCAATTGATACACCATCAGCCAAACCAGAGCCACCCCAGGACACATCGGTAAAAATACCGGTAAGGATCGCACCGATAATGCCACCAACGGCATGGACACCAAATACATCCAGTGAATCATCATAACCCAGGGCTCGCTTAAGTGAGGTTGCCGCAAAGAAGCAACCGCCACCAGCTGCAATACCAATCAAGAGTGCACCCTGTGGACCAACTGATCCTGATGCTGGTGTAATTGCAACCAGACCGGCAACCGCGCCAGAGGCGATACCAAGGACGCTCGGCTTCCCGTGTCTTATCCATTCAACAAACATCCAGGTTAAAGCTGCCATTGCTGTTGCTATCTGCGTTACCAGCATGGCCATACCTGCTGTGCCGTTAGCAGCGACTGCGGAACCGGCATTAAAACCAAACCAACCAACCCACAGCATTGCTGCACCGATGATTGTGTAAGTCAGGTTATGTGGTGGCATGGCAGTGGTTGGAAAACCTTTACGCTTACCCAACATTACCGCAGCGACCAGTCCAGCAATACCTGCATTAATATGCACAACAGTACCACCGGCAAAATCAATTACACCCCAGTCCCACATTAATGCACCGTCACCAGACCAAACCATATGAACCATAGGCACATAACAAACAGTTACCCAGATTGTCATAAACACCAACATGGTTGAAAATTTCATACGCTCGGCGAATGCACCAACGATAAGTGCAGGCGTAATAATCGCGAATGTCATTTGAAATGTTGCAAATACAGATTCTGGTACCGTACCTGTCATTGAATCAACCTTGATTCCCGACATGAATGAGTTACCAAGACCCCCTATAAATGAACTCATATTAAGGACGCCGGCTTCCATACCCGTTGTATCAAAGGCCATACTATAACCATAGACAACCCACAGAATAGACATCAGACTGGTAATCGCGAAACACTGCATTAATACTGATAGTACATTTTTGCTCCTGACCATACCTGCATAGAACAATGACAATCCGGGGATCGTCATAAACAAGACCAGTACGGTTGCGGTAATCATCCAGGCCGTATCACCAGTATTCAGATCATCAGCCATGGCCAGAGATGGTACGAACAGCCCCGCCATTAATACATAGAGGCCTGTTAAGCCCCTATGATTTTTAAAACTACTAATTAATGATTTCATTATTAAGTTTCTCCCAGGCTGTTAAAGTGCTTCAGAACCGGTTTCACCGGTACGGATCCTGACAACATCGTCCAGACCTGACACAAAGATTTTGCCGTCACCAATCTTGCCTGAGTTTGCTGATTTGGTAATTGCTTCAATAGCGGCGTCAACCTGATCGGCAGCAACTGCGATCTCAAGTTTTACCTTGGGTAAAAAGTCGACAACATACTCTGCACCACGGTATAGCTCTGTGTGCCCTTTTTGACGACCAAACCCTTTTACTTCTGTCACCGTCATGCCCTGCACGCCGATTTCGTGTAATGCCTCTCTAACATCATCGAGTTTGAAAGGCTTTATTATTGCTGAGATAAGTTTCATTTTTTACTCTCCCAAATAATTAAGCTGTATTTTCTTGTAAACATTTAAATAAAAACCTCCAGTTAAACTAATACGGATTTCACCCGAGTCTAAATTCATCAATCCTGCGTCAGGCGAAGCTATTAAGTTACGGTCATATAATGTGTGCAGAATTTGTGCCAGATATACTATTTACGTTTAAATCAATAAGTTACCTAGAACTTTTATGGGAGGATTAAACAGTTAGCCTTGTATTTATGCACAATAATAATGCGCTAAAAAGCATGATGTTCTAGATTGGTGCGTTAGATTCACCTGATAATTGTTTCGTCATAAACCAGGTTTGTTCTGTATTTACTACCTCGACGTAAAATGAGAACGACCAGAATCACTTACCGGGATTATTTACCAGGAATATATTCATGCTGCAGTTCACAGGCTTTTTCCAGACCCATCTGACAGGCTCTGCCCACATACTCGTAGGCCTTTAGTTCATCTTTGCTGACCCCTGTTCCAAACTTGTAAATATCACCTAATTTTGCACATGCATAGGCGTTACCTTTATCACACTCAGCCAGAGTCAAATCATGTTGTGTTTTACAGGCCTTTCTCAAATCCTGACTACAGGCCTGGGCCCAGAATTGAGACTGGCTACCAGGGTGGGAACGACCAACATGACCACTGCTATACCAGGCAATAAAAATCAGTATCCAGACGCCCATAAATATAAGATTTAGTCTGTATGAACTCAGTTTCAGGCTATTTAATATGCCAGAAAAATGTGCTCCAAGTTTATCAAGATAAATAACACATAGATTGATAAGTGGGATGCACAATAATTTATCGTAGAAGGTTGGCTGGCCATAAAATTCCAGTACCTCAAACAGCGCCATGACGCTGACACCATAGAGAAACCCAAACATAAATTTCCCAACAACTGTCCTGGGTGAGGTGGAAGGATCGGTGACCAGAAGATGCAGGCCAAGAAAAACGGCAATAGGTATATCTGAAGTATAAAAGAAATAGACGCCTGTTAACTGATAGTAAATAGTCCCTAATAACAGCATGGATATCACCGATGCCAGTGTCACCAGTGTGACCTGGAACAGGTACTGAACGATCAAACCCAGAATAAATATTTCAATATACATATGGGGTGGATTATTCAGGGTATTCGAGATTTCATGCCCCCAACCAATATGTGTGCTATCCGTAATTATCAGTAGCAGTGACGCAACTGATAATGATATTGCTGATGGATTAAAAATATGAGTACGACGGCCTTCCCTTACCCATGTGAAGTAATCCTTGGCGATAATGCCAAAAGCAATCATGATGAACTGGAAATAAAACCAGTCATCACGAAACCATAAAAACAGGTTGGTACTTAATATAATGGGGAATCTGCCAAACCCCAGTATCCAGGGCTCTCCTCGAGACCATCGGAACAACAAATCAACAATGTGAACGAAAACCAGCTGAGCGAATATTAATATGGCCTGCTCATAGACCTGTGGCCAATACCAGCCCCAGTAGGCAAAAATGCACAGATGCATGATCATCTGTACATAATGAGGTTTCATAACTATCAGAATAATTTCGGTTGCTGATTTTCTGATACGAATAAAAACCAGCATCCCGATATAACAAAACAGCAATAATCCACTGATTGTAAAGAAAGTGATTCTCAGGGTGTCATTCTCAAGCACCCTGTCACTAAAGCTCAGTGAAAAGAATAAGGAGATCAGTGCCAGCGGGATAAAATAAAGCCTGGTGACATCGTTTATTTTAAGTGTTGTTGGCTGCATAGAATATTAGTTGCTACTTTTGTTCATGCTCATCATATCAAACTAAAAAAAAAGCGACCCAGGGGCCGCTTTTTTAACTACATAAAATTTCTCTACGTTCTTAGAATGAAGCACCAACAGTAAAGACAATTTTTTCTGTGCCATCACCTTCAAACGTTTCACCATTACCATCTGTATCGCTATAGCCAAATGTGAAGTCAAATATAGACAGCGACCTGCTGATATCAATACCCCAGTGGTTATACCCGTTTATACCAACTTCATCTGGATCGAAAGCCTGATAGCCATAAGTGAAATTAAAACCGAACTCATAAGGGAGGCTCAAACCAAGGGTATGTTTGTAGTATGTCTCACTATCGGTACCATCAAAACCATCCTCAGAATGCATAATGCCGAAACCAAGGGTTGGTTTCAATGCGACATCCCATGTGTAACCCAATGATCCACCGAATTCGAAGAAATCAAGATCTCCGCTATCACCTGGATAATAGTAGTACAGCAGGTCTATTGTGTATGAAATGCCCTTGAACTCATTGCCATAACCACCATACCAATCAATCTCTACAGTTTCGTCTGCAACTGGTGATATTGAGCTTGCCCAGGTACCCAGGTAGAAACCTTTGTGACCCCAGTCAAAACCACCACTGACTGCGGCGTTATCATCTGACAAGGAAATACCACGGTAAACATAGTCTGTTGTATAAGCTACATTGGCACTAAAGTTTCCTTTGTCCAATGCACCTTCAGCCATGGCAACAGGTGCCGCGGCAAAAATCGAAAGTGCCATCATTAAATTTAAAATTTTCTTCATTACGATTAATCCTCACAAAAATATTTCTAAAATTCACTTTAAAAAAAGCAGTAATTAAGTACTGCATCTTGCAATGCATCATTTGTGCCACATTGTTAACAAAATGATACAAATTCAAATTTTCTTTTATAAATATAATGTTATGTATGATTAACCAAGTAATTTCTAATCTAACTTTTTAAAATATTATGTTTTTTTACGCACCTTTAAAGGGCGTAAGAACATTAACCGCACTGTGATAGAACATAATTCGTCGTGATTAATTATGTTAATATTGATCACGCATTAAGAAATTGATTCGTTGTTACATAATTACAACAGGTTAAATTATGGAATTACCAAACAAAAATGAAATAGAAGCATCTATCCACCAGGCAATTCAGCAGGCAGTCAAACTGGTCCCGGATGATATGACACGCTTCCAGGAAGACGTAGAAAAAAATCTTAAATCTGCATTACAAGCCGCTTTTTCAAAAATGGATCTCGTCTCAAGAGAAGAATTTGATATTCAGGCAGAACTACTCTCTCGTACTCGATCTTTGCTTGAAGAGTTAGAGAAAAAGATTAGCGATCTGGAACAGGCAAGGAATCCCTGATTTTTCCAGAACATCAAATATAATTAATATTGATTGACATAGTGACCCTTCACCATATGATTAATCTGGTTGTCGTTTTTTTTTAAGGACAATTATCTGAAGTAACTATAAAAGAGAGGGATTTCAAATCTGCTACAGGCAGATTACTGACATCAATGGACGATGAGCATCGCAATTACCTATAGCCGCGCACAAGTTGGCATTCAAGCACCACTGATCACCATAGAAGTTCATATTACCCGGGGGCTCCCCAGCCTTTCTATTGTGGGATTACCCGAGGCTGCGGTCAAAGAAAGCAAGGACAGGGTCCGTAGTGCCATATTAAATAATCATTTCGAATTTCCACTGGGTCGCATCACTATCAATCTTGCACCCGCAGATCTACCCAAAGATGGTGCACGCTTCGACCTGGCAATTGCCCTGGGGATCCTTGCTGCATCAGGACAAATACCCAAAGAACCACTGGATCAATATGAATTTTCCGGGGAACTGGCCTTGACCGGAGAACTTCGCCCCGTAAAAGGTATGATACCGTTCGCTCATGCCTGTTTGCAGCAAAATCACAAACTCGTCTTGCCCGGTCTTAATGCGGATGAGGCAGCACTTGTTTCTAATATAGAAATTCATCCAGCAACACATCTAATGGAGGTGTGTGCACATATACATGGCAATGAAGAAATTCCCCTGCACACAGGCAAATCTACAATAGAGGATGTTTCCATTGACATTGATTTCTCGGATGTCCGTGCCCAGAATCATGCCAAACGCGCATTAGAGGTTGCGGCGGCGGGTGGTCATAACCTGATTATGATTGGCCCACCTGGTACAGGTAAAACCATGTTGGCAGAACGATTGCCCGGTATCTTACCGCCGATGACAGAATCACAGGCCCTGGAATCTGCAGCAATAAGCTCTATCAGTAGTCAGGGTTTCGATCCAAAAACATGGAAACAACGTCCTATACGGCATCCGCACCACACTGCATCCGGTGTGGCATTGGTTGGCGGTGGCAGTCATCCGCGCCCCGGAGAAATTTCATTGGCACATCACGGTGTATTGTTTCTTGATGAATTACCGGAATTTGATCGCCGTGTACTGGAAGTATTAAGAGAACCACTGGAGTCTGGACGCATTGTAATTTCGCGTGCCGCAAATCAGGCGGAATTTCCGGCGCAGTTTCAGCTCATTGCAGCAATGAACCCCTGTCCCTGTGGCTATCTGGGTGATAGCGATGGTCGTTGTAATTGTACGGAAGATCAGGTCCGCCGTTACCGGCAAAAAATATCAGGACCATTGCTTGATAGAATTGATATCCACATTGAAATGGCAAAGGTCGCGAAAGAAGTTTTTCATCAAAATCAAAATGCGAATATTGAAAACAGTCGCAGTGTACAGCGACGTGTTGCCAGGGCTTATCAATTGCAATTAAACCGATCGGGGAAAGCCAACCACAAACTAACAAACAAGGAAGTGAATAAACATTGCAGGATCGATGATACCGGTTCACAACTGCTTGATACTGCGGTAAGTCGATTGGGCTTATCTGCTCGTGCAATCCATCGCATCCTGAAAGTTGCCCGAACCATTGCGGATTTAGCAGATTCAGCATCAATAGACTCAATTCATTTAAGTGAAGCCATCAGTTACAGACGCCTTGACAGAAAATAGAAACTTTATAGAAAAATAAATTTGCTATATAGCTCAATTGAGGTCAAATTGAACTCATGCGGATTCAACATAATATAGACGTCACCGTAGAAACTGATTACGTCCAGAATCAATCTGATCCGGACAATGCGCGCTTTGTATTTGCCTATACCATCACTATCAAAAATAATGGGGCAACTTCTGCCCGGTTACTCAGACGCCGCTGGTTGATCACAGATGCCAATGACAAGATCCAGGAAGTCCAGGGAGATGGTGTCGTCGGTAAACAGCCACATCTGCAACCAGGAGAGACATTTACCTATAGCAGTGCTGCAATGATAGAAACGCCCTATGGTTATATGCAGGGGAGTTATTATTTAATTGCTGATGATGGCATAGAATTTGATGCAGAGATCCCTGCCTTTGGACTTTCTATCCCTCACACCCTGCATTAAAAGGCATCATTAAATATGTCGACTTACGCGATTGGCGATGTTCAAGGTTGTTTCAAAGAACTCCAGAAATTACTGGATAAAATTAATTTTGATGAGACAAATGATCGATTATGGTTTGTGGGTGATCTGGTCAACCGGGGACCAGACTCACTTGAAGTATTAAATTTTGTTATAAAACTGGGCAAGTCGGCCATCACCGTCCTTGGCAATCATGATCTTCATCTTCTAGCGCTTGCCGAAGAAATAACACCACCTAAAAAGAAAGATACATTGACGTCCATTCTCACCTCAGCAGACAAGCAAGAATTAATCACTTGGATTCGTCAACAGGTACTCATGCATTATGACAATGATTTAAACTTCACCATGATCCATGCAGGGTTGCCGCCACAGTGGAATATCGAACAGGCAATGGAATTGGCTGAAGAGTTCGAACAGGTTTTAAATAGTGAAAATTATCTTTCGTTCCTTGAAGTCATGTATGGAAATGAACCCAATGTCTGGGATGAAAACCTGACAGGAAATGATCGGCTGCGATTTATTGTGAATTGCTTCACCCGCATGCGTTACCTTGATGATGAAAATGAAATAAATTTCTCTGAGAAAGGCGCACCCGGTTCGCAAGGGGAACATTTAACACCCTGGTTCATGGTTGATGGAAGAAAAAGCAGGCACGATAAAATCATATTCGGACACTGGTCAACAGTGCATCTGGGCACCATTCAGGATTTTAGGCCTTACAATGTTTATCCCATTGATACAGGTTGTCTCTGGGGAGGTGAATTGACCGCGTTACGACTAGAGGATGACAAATTGTTTAGTGTCCCTGCAATATGATTTTTTATAGTTATACACCCAACGGCCCCGGCTTGATAAGCAACTCAGATTATATACGGGCTTTTCTTAAGCGCACTTCCTGGAACCAATAAATGAATATAAAAACCACTCCGCTATTTTTAATATTCTTCATGGCCAATGTGTCTCTTGTCTCTGACGTATCCGCGAATGATGACACTTTGGATGCTTTAAACGCGGAGGCGATGGTTATCGTTAAAAAATTTGCAGGAACCCTGAAACCACAACTCAAAGCGGCACTTGAAACAGGTGGTCCTGTTAATGCAATCGAAGTCTGCTCAACCCAGGCCCCTGACATTGCCAGAAAACTAGGCATTGAGAGTGGTTGGGATATAAAACGTGTCAGTTTAAAAGCACGTAATAGCCATTCTGCAAAACCAGATGCATGGGAAACCAGGGTATTACAAGACTTTAATGCTCGTCAGGTAGCAGGGGAATCAGCCAAAAAGATGACACATTCAGAAATAACAGGTAGAGAATTCCGCTTCATGAAGGCCCAGGGTGTTGAACCAATATGCCTGAGTTGTCATGGTGAAAAACTATCCCCCGCTGTTTCCGAGGCATTACAACAACATTACCCGGATGATATGGCAACAGGTTATTCGTTAGGGCAGATCAGGGGTGCATTTAGTTTATCTAAAAAGCTATAGCCTCACCTTCAACAGAGCGCTTAAAAAGTAACGCTCATACCACCAATCACACGATAATCCGGTTCACTCTGAATCCCATTCAAATCATTCACAATCGGTATGCCGACAGAGGTGAATAATGAAACGCTATGGCCTAGACCAACACGCAAGCCCGGAGAGATGTAAAGTGTATGACCTCCAGTATGTTTTTCAGTCTCGCCAGCGATGTCTACACGCTGTCTCGAATCACCATTCAGTTCAAGGACCATATCAATATAATCAACGATGTTTCCCTGATGTTTATGATTATGGTGGTCATGGTCACCTTCTGGAATCGTTGTACGATATGAAAGGGCAAAATTATAGTTAAAGATGTCACCCAGATTGGTATCTTGCGTGCCTTCCGTCACAAATGTGTAGAGCAGATTGCTGGAAAAACCAATATCTCCCCAACTCCGGTTATATGCCAGACCAAAGAAGGGATCCCACGAACCGGAACCCGGTTGTTGTTCAGCTTCGAACAATCCACCCTCAATTTCTCTAACACCGGTTTCGCCCGTTGGTGTCTTGATGCCAGCAAGAATTGCAGCATCTTGTTTTTCACTCTGATGGAAACGATATTGTCCGAATAAAGTCAGATCGCCTACACCATTAGAATCCCCCGCCAACTCGGCTTCGCCTACACCCATATCATTATGCGCCTCACGAATGTTTGAACGATCAACATAAGGCATACTCAGACCAATAGTCAGATCATCCGTCAAGCCATAAGCAAAGTTGGCAGATACACTTAAAAAACTATCAACACTATGTACATCTTCATCTGCAGTACCTGCAGCTTCTAATGTACTGTCAGAAATATCATCGAGTTCTAAATACTGCACACTCGCACCAACAACAAGCTTTCCCTTGGGTAAGGTCCCACCCGGGGTTGTCATAATAGCCCCAGCCGCACCAGTTTCGAAACTGGCGCTGGCATGGTCCGCATGGACAGTATGGACACAGCCAAAAAAGCTGATGATTAAGAATGTAATGAAACGCATACGATTCCTGCTAGTTTGCCTGTTAAAATGAGTGGCGGAGAATAGCGGAATTATATATGGATGCCCATGCGACAATTTGTCGCACATGACTGGATAGTAAAAATTTAAAGAGCCAGTAACGTTTGATTTTAGGCGCCCTATTTCGCGCTGGGGAAGTAAATTGTTACAGGGTCACCTGGACACGATATTCGGATGAGTGGCACCATGACCGGAAGTTCACCAACTGTTGAGTATCTTACAAGCACGAGGCAAATTTTACTTTAATAAGCGTTACCCTAATCTGATTCAGCCCTGAGCTGACTTAAGTCAAACCTGCAATGCCTGCTCCAAAGCCTCCAATTCTTCATGTAATAGCATCCATTCTTCTTCAAGCCTGTCATTTTGCAGCCGGAGCATTCCCTGGCATTGCATGATTTCTTGCAGTTTTTCTTTATTCGCGACTTCATAGATTGTGTTATCTAGCAGTTTGCTTTTAATGCTGCTTAATTCCAGTTCATTGCTTTCAATGGCCGCTTCGACTTTCGATACTTTCTTTTTCATCGGTTGCAATTGATTACGCTGCACGGCAGCCTGGCGGCGTAGCTCTTTACGGTCCACTTTAGGCACATCTATATTATCTGCAGTTTTCGGTACCGAGTTGTCCCGCTTGCTCTTCAGCAGCCACTGCTGGTATTCATCCAGATCACCATCAAAGGCTTCAACCTGCCCATCAGCGACTAGCAGGAATTCATCCACACTATTACGTAATAAATGTCGATCATGTGAGACCAGAATCATCGCACCGGAGAAACTTTGCAGAGCCATGGTCAGGGCATGACACATTTCCAGATCCAGATGGTTGGTAGGTTCATCCATGATCAATAAATTAGGCCTTTCCCATACAACAATCGCCAATGCAAGGCGTGCCTTTTCTCCACCAGAAAAATATTTTGGTGCTTCGGATGCCACGTCGCCATGGAAGTTAAAGCCGCCGAGAAAATTACGGATCACCTGTTCAGTGGTGGTCGGCGATAACCGCTGAATATGGGTAATAGGGCTGGCGGATAAATCCAATGCTTCTAACTGGTGCTGCGCAAAATAACCTACCTGCAAATTACTACCCGCTTGTCGAATACCCTCTCGTAACGATAAGTCGCCCACCAATGATTTGAGCAAGGTGGATTTTCCTGCGCCGTTTGGACCGAGCAGACCAATACGACTGCCGGGGGCAATGCGTATATCTACGCCATTTAAGATTTCTTTGTCGTCATAACCCAGACTGGCTTTTTCAAGATAGAGTAATGGGCTCGAAGGCTTGGGCGGTTCACTGAAACCAAAATGAAATGGTGAATCAATATGCGCCGGGGCAATATCTTCCATGCGCGCCAGAGCTTTGATGCGGCTCTGTGCTTGTTTGGCTTTGGTGGCCTGGACTTTAAATCGGTTGATGTAACTTTGTAAATGCGCTCGCTCTGCCTGTTGCTTTTCGTAATTTGCTTGCTGCTGTGCCATACGCTCTGCATGCTGATGTTCGTAGGCGGAATAGTTGCCCTTGTAGTAGTTAATCTGTTGCTGATGCAAGCGCGCGATATGAGTGGCGACGGAGTCCAGGAAATCCCGGTCGTGGGAGATCAATAATAATGTACCCTGATATCGCAACAACCATTGTTCCAACCAGACGGTGGCATCCAAATCCAGGTGGTTAGTCGGTTCATCAAGCAACATCAAGTCCGCAGGACACATCAGCGCCTGCGCCAAATTCAATCGAATCCGCCAACCACCAGAAAACGTGTTAACAATACGTTGATGATCGTCAGCCTCAAAACCCAGACCATTCAACATCTGTTGCGCACGACTTGGAGCCGTGTGCGCATCAATCGTATCCAGTTTTTCTAAAGCATGCGCCAATGCAGTGTTATCTTCGCAGGCATGCGCGGTTTCTATCGCTGCTTCGGTTGTCCGTAACTCGGTATCACCATCGAGTACATAATCCAGTGCCGTGCGATCGCTGTGTGCGATCTCCTGTGCCATATGGGTAATACGAAGTTCTTTGGGTAACACCACGTCACCATGGTCAGTGTGTAATTGCCCCAGGAACAACTGGAACAAACTGGATTTACCGCTGCCATTGGCACCAATCACACCCACACGCTGACCAGCATGTACTAGCAGGTTAGCTTTTTCTAACAGTGGCTTCTGCCCACGTTGCAGGCTGACTTCATTGAGACCGATCATTAAGTTTTCTCTGTGATCATGGGGTCATGACTCCTGGGAAAGTCATATTCTGGCTAACTGCGTTCCATCATTACAAAACTATAATCGAAATCATTCTTCTCATCTGCGGAATGCTTTTCCCGATCAACTTCAAGCCAATCACTCTTATCATATTCGGGAAAATAAACATCCCCACTCACATCTGCATGTACTTCTGTCAGATAGAGACGGTTCGCATGTGACAATGCCTCGGCATAGATTCCAGCACCACCCATAAACATTACTTCCTCAACATCGGCAACAAGTGCTAATGCCTGTTGCTGTGAATTCACTACAACACATCCTTCAGCCAAGAAATCCTTCGAGCGTGTTAAGACGATATTCTTCCTTCCAGGTAATGGACGCCCAATGGACTCATGGGTTTTCCTGCCCATGATGAGCGGCTTGCCCATGGTAATAGCCCTGAAATGTTTTAAATCCGATGAAAGATGCCAAGGCAGATCACCATCGAGACCGATAACGCCTTTTTTATCCATGGCAACAATGATTGAAATAATCATAAGACTCTAGACAGAGATAGGGGCCTTGATAGAAGGATATGACTCATAGTTCTGCAATTCAAAATCTTCATATTTAAAATCAAGGATTGATTTTATTTCCGGATTTATTTTCATCACTGGCAATGCAAGAGGATTACGAGACAACTGCTCATCAACCTGGTCGAGGTGATTCACATAAAGATGTGCATCACCTAAGGTGTGTACAAAATCACCCAGTTCGAGCTCACAGACCTGCGCGATCATCATAGTTAACAAGGCATATGATGCGATATTAAATGGCACACCAAGAAAAATATCAGCACTGCGTTGATATAACTGACAGGACAATCTTCCATCAGCAACATAAAATTGAAAGAAGGCATGACAAGGCATCAAGGCCATCTTATCCAGCTCACCTACGTTCCAGGCACTGACGATCAGTCGACGTGAGTCTGGATTGGTCTTTATCTGTTCAATCACATCTGTAATTTGATCCAGAGTCCTGCCGTCTGCAGTTTTCCAGGTACGCCATTGTGCGCCATAGACCGGACCCAGGTCTCCACTATCATCAGCCCACTCATCCCAGATACTGACACCATTGTCCTTTAAATACTTGATATTCGTATCACCATCCAGAAACCAGAGTAATTCGTGGATGATGGACTTTAAATGAAGCTTCTTGGTGGTCATGGCAGGAAATCCATCCTGCAAATTAAAACGCATTTGATAACCAAACACGCTAATTGTCCCGGTGCCGGTTCGATCGGCTTTTTCAATGCCATTAGTTTTTACATGGCGTAGTAAGTCTAAAAATTGTTTCATCTTTTTGATAAGTGGAATGTTAAAGGTGAAGTGTGAAAAGTATTGTACCCTTCACCTTTAATATTTAACACTTGACCGCCATGGATGGTGGAAATACTTGAAATGCAGGAGCAATTTCAAGTGCACTATTTTACGTTCCTGTGTGCTAAAACCAGTAAAATTATACCGAGTAATATCATCGGTAATGAAAGTATCTGCCCCATCGTCAGCCAATCAAATGCCAGGTATCCAAGGTGCGCATCAGGCTCGCGTACAAATTCAATACTACTGCGAAATATCCCGTATCCCAGCATGAATAAACCGGTTACCGCCATCATCGGACGTGGTTTGGCAGAATAAACCCACAGAATAATAAACAGTAATAGTCCTTCCAGTAAGGCTTCATAGAGTTGTGATGGATGTCTGGGCACACCACCTGCGTAAGAGCTGGGGAATATCATTGCCCAGGGAACAGAAGAAGGTGCGCCCCACAACTCACCATTAATAAAATTTCCGATCCGACCACAACCAAGCCCAATGGGTACGACAGGAACGATAAAATCTATTACATTAAAAAGCCTGGAATTAGTTTTTCGTGCAAACCAGACCATTGCCAAAAGGACACCGATCATTCCACCATGGAAAGACATGCCGCCTTGATTGATCTTGAATATATCGATTGGATGATCAAGATAATAAGGCAGGTTATAAAACAATACCGAACCCAGGCGTCCGCCAATAATAATACCCAGCGTGGCATAAAACACCATGTCATCAATATGCTCCGGTTTCCATCCCGGTAAAGGATTATCCATAGTTAAATTTTTCCGGCCCCGCCATCGCAACAACAGCCATGCGGCAACGATACCGACAACATAGGTAATGCCATACCAATGAATTTGGATTGGGCCCAGGGCAAGGGCGACGGGATCAATATCTGGATAACTCAACATAGGATTCGAAGTCTATCATCAAGTCAAAAATATTATAGTTTACTGCAGGCAACTGTTATTCTCTCGCCATGCCTAAACAAACTAAGAATAATCTAGCTGACGAGACCAGTCCTTACTTGCTGCAACATGCAGATAATCCAGTCAACTGGTATGCATGGAACGAGACAGCCTTAAACAAGGCCATCGAAGAAGACAAACCGATATTGCTGTCGATTGGATATTCTGCCTGTCACTGGTGCCATGTCATGGCACATGAATCATTCGAAGACAATGAAACTGCTAAATTAATGAATGAACATTTTATTAATATTAAAGTTGATAGAGAAGAAAGACCGGATATCGACAAGATATACCAAACTGCGCAGCAAATGCTGACACAAAAAACCGGTGGCTGGCCTTTAACGATGTTCCTGACACCGGAAGATCATATTCCATTTTTTGGTGGAACCTATTTCCCAATCGAATCAAAATATGGTTTGCCAGGCTTCAAGGTAATACTGACAAGAATTGCAGATTTCTATCAACAGGAAAGAGACTCCATCAGGCAACAGAATGGTTCCTTTCTAATGAGTCTGCAAAACGTGAACCAGCAAGTCGCCCCGGATAAAACAGCTGAATTAGGCCCCTTGCCTCTTGAGACGGCAACGCAACAATTACACCAAAGCTTTGATTTGCAATTCGGCGGCTTCGGTAGCGCACCTAAATTCCCTCATCCTTCCAACCTTGAGCATCTACTTCGACAGCATCTACAAACAGATTGTATTCAAAACCAGGCCATCAACATGGTGGAGCTTACCCTGGGTAAGATGGCTCTGGGTGGTCTGTACGATCAACTTGGTGGTGGCTTTTATCGCTATTCTGTCGATAGAGAATGGATAATTCCGCATTTTGAAAAAATGCTTTATGACAATGGCTTATTACTGACGCTCTACAGTCAGGCATGGCAAATCACTAAAAATCCTCTGTATCATCAAGTGGCAACAGGTACTGCCGACTGGGTTATTGATGAAATGCAAAGCCCGGAAGGTGGTTATTACTCCAGCATGGATGCTGACTCCGAAGGAGTAGAAGGAAAATTTTATGCCTGGACTAAAGATGAAATCAGTTCGCTGTTAAACACAGAGGAATTTGAAGCCTTTGCAAAATATTATGGCCTGGATCAGGGGCCCAACTTTGAAGGCAAATGGCACTTAAGAGTTATGCAAGAGTCAGCGGATGAGGAAACTCTGGCAATCATAGAACAAGCCAAAGCAAAATTATTGCAACAACGTTCGACGCGTATCCGGCCGGCTTGTGATGACAAGATCCTGACTTCATGGAATGCACTGATGATCAAGGGCATGGCAACCGCAGCCTTTACCTTTGATAATGAACGTTATCTGGCTTCTGCAGAAAAGGCCCTGGAATTTATCCATCAGAACCTTTACACGGATGGAAAATTACTCGCTACTTATAGAGAGGGTAAAGCACATCTAAATGCCTATCTGGATGATTATGCATTTCTCATCGATGCCCTCCTCGCATTTTTACAATGTCGCTGGGATCAAAAGTGGTTAGGCATGGCGATTCGACTGGCGGATGAATTACTGGATTCATTCGAAGATAAAGAACACGGAGGTTTCTTTTTCACCTCGCATGATCACGAAAAACTGATCCAGCGAAGCAAATCTTTCATGGATGATTCACTACCCTCAGGAAATGGAGTGACCGCTTCTGCGCTTGGCAAGCTCGGTCATCTATTAGGTGATTCCCGCTATCTACAAGCATCAGAATCGACACTTCGAGCCGCCTGGTCATCGATCGAGCGCTATCCATCCGCCCATAATGCCCTGCTGCATGCCCTGGAAGAAAATATTTCTCCAGCCAAAAGAATAGTCATTCTGGGAGAAACAGCTACAACCACTGAATGGCTGGAAAAATATCGACAAACCCATAATCCCTTTAATAACCTAATGCTCCTGCCGACCAATGTCTCCGAACTCCCTGGAATCCTTAGCGAATATAAGACCGAAAAGTCTCCAGTTGCCTATATCTGTGAAGGATACTCGTGTCAGGAACCCATATTTGACCTTGATTTGATCGTTAAAAACTTGAACAATCCCCTCTAATAAATAATAATATGTTGCTATGCAGCAATAAATTGCCTGGTAGTAAGGTTCGGGAAAAGCCTCGGGTAATAAACTTCTTCACGGATGGCACGCTTGACCGAATAATAATTCGGCGCCTGAAACAAGTCTGATTCAAGCAAAACAATAACTCTTACCCGATGACTCGTCATCGAGGTCAAGCTTTACCATTTGAAAAATACTATTTAACAATAAAATGTACTTGAGAGGTTTTAATCATGAGTTCTAGTTCCAAGAATAAGAAGTTACTCGCTTGGGTTGAGAAAATGGCCACACTGTGTCAACCAGATAACATCGAATGGTGTGATGGTACAGATGCAGAATGGGATGCCATGTGGGATATTATGGTCAAAGGCGGTACTGCCAGAAAGATCAATGAAGACAAACGTCCTAACAGCTTCCACGTTAATTCAATTCCTGCTGATGTTGCACGTGTTGAAGATCGCACATATATCTGTTCAGCAAAAGAAGAAGATGCAGGGCCTACCAACAACTGGTTCGAACCAGCAGAAATGCGCAAAAAAATGAATGGCATGTTCACCGGTTGTATGAAAGGCCGCACCATGTACGTTGTGCCTTTTAGCATGGGTCCTGTCGGATCAGACATTGCCCAGATTGGTGTTGAACTGTCTGATTCTCCTTATGTTGTTGCCAATATGCACATCATGGCTCGTGTTGGTCAGAACGTATTAGACGTTCTGGGTGAAGATGGTGAATTCGTTCCTTGCCTGCATTCTGTTGGTGTACCTCTGGCTGAAGGTGAAACAAGCGAGCCCTGGCCTTGTAACCCTGATAATCGTTATATCGTTCATTATCCAGAGACCCGTGAAATCTGGTCTTTTGGTTCTGGTTACGGTGGTAATGCGCTGCTGGGTAAGAAATGTTTCGCACTGCGAATTGCTTCTACCATGGCACGTGATGAAGGCTGGATGGCTGAACATATGCTTATCCTCAAGCTTACCAATCCAGAAGGTGAAGTTAAATTTGTTGCCGGTGCTTTCCCAAGTGCCTGTGGTAAAACCAACCTGGCTATGCTGACACCAACCATTCCTGGCTGGAAAGTTGAAACAATCGGTGACGACATTGCATGGATGAAATTTGGCGAAGATGGTCAACTATATGCCATCAATCCAGAAGCCGGTTTCTTTGGAGTTGCTCCTGGTACCAGTATGCACTCCAACGCCAACGCTATGTTGTCAATGGAAGCGAATGCTGTTTTCACCAATGTGGCTGAAACCGATGACGGTGATGTCTGGTGGGAAGAGATGACTGATCCGGCTCCAGATCACCTGATCGACTGGAAAGGTAATGACTGGACTCCTGAGTCAGATGGACCTTCTTCACATCCAAATGCTCGATTCACTGCACGTGCAGGCCAATGTCCTGTAATCGCTGATGAATGGGAAGATCCTAAGGGTGTTCCAATCAGTGCGATCCTGTTTGGTGGTCGTCGCGCCTCTGTGGTGCCTCTGGCTACTGAAGCTCTGGACTGGAACCACGGTACTTTCCTCGGAACTATTATTGCTTCTGAAATGACTGCTGCGGCCTTCGGTAAACTTGGTGAATTACGTCGTGATCCAATGGCTATGCTGCCATTCTGCGGTTACAACATGGCTGATTACTGGGGTCATTGGTTGAACCTGGGTAAGAAAGAAGGCGCCAAGATGCCTAAAGTCTACTATGTAAACTGGTTCCGTAAGAACGAAGCTGGCAAATTCATGTGGCCTGGTTTTGGCGAAAATAGCCGCGTACTGAAATGGGTATTCGAACGTTGCAATGGTACTGCTGAAGCTGTTGAAACAGCTATTGGTTACATGCCGACACTGGATGCTATCGACTTTGACGGTCTGGATATGGCTGATGAAGATATCGCTAATCTGATGCGTGTTGATGTTGATGGCTGGTTGTCTGAATTGCCTGGTATCGAAGAATACTACGCAACATTCGGTGATCACCTGCCGGCAGAGCTGACCTCTCAGGTTAATGCACTACGTGATCGTCTCGAAGCTTCGAAACAGGCTGTTGCCTAAATCGTTTCTTGTTAGATACAGGTTAACAAACCTGAAAAGCCCGCTATAATTAGCGG
The DNA here is from genome assembly GCA_003645215.1 of Gammaproteobacteria bacterium. Taxonomy (GTDB): domain Bacteria; phylum Pseudomonadota; class Gammaproteobacteria; order Eutrophobiales; family Eutrophobiaceae; genus SMWN01. The sequence goes on along the minus strand of QNEM01000002.1, from coordinate 15,873 downwards.
GCTTTTTTTTTGACCGAGAAAGGCATTTACAACATAGAACATTACCAAGGAGAAATATTCACATGATTGAGATGACACTGGAACTTGCAGGAGCTGCTACGGTAGAATAATAACAATCATTAATTAAAATAGTTATAGTAACGATTTATTTATTTATTTTTTAATCAACTCGTAAAACAATAAAGACAGGAGAAAACATGTCTATTAAAACTACCGCTTTTAAAGAGAAGCAAACCAAGGCTCAAATTGTTACCGAAATCTCAGAAGCTACAGATGTTTCGAAAGCTGATGTAAAAGCTGTGCTCGCATCATTGGGTGTACAGGCAGCACGTCATCTAAAACCTCGTAGTTGTGGTGTGTTTCTGGTTCCTGAACTGGGCGTGAAAATGAAAACCGTCAAGAAACCAGCAACCAAAGCAAGACCAGGTCGTAACCCTTTCACCGGCGAAGAAATTATGATTAAAGCAAAAAAAGCTTCCAAATCTGTTCGTGCGGTAACGCTCAAAGCTGGCAAGGCGATGGCTGACTAAAGAGTATAAAAAAAGGCTACATTACGCATGGACGCGTTTTAGTTTTAACTTCATCATTTGTAGTCTCCTCCCCCGAAATTATTCCTGAAACTTATCAATAATCAGACATTATCTGGCTTATTTGCGATTGAAATTTAATCGTTTTTGTTTTACTCTGCTGCGCTGCACAATCGTGTAAATTCCTGATAATTGACATGAGTTATGAAGAGTAGAGATATGAATTATAAGAAAGCAGGCGATCTTGATATCGCTGAAGACCTGTACAATTTAATAGCAACTGAAGTTATTCCTGAAACCGGTGTCGAAGTTAATGACTTCTGGTCTTCGCTTGAAAAAATCGTTAGCGAACTGCAGCCAAGAAACACCGAACTATTAGCCAAACGCGATCAACTACAGAAACAAATCGATGAATGGCATATAACCAATCGGAATGAAAAACATGATCCGGAAGCCTATAAAAAGTTCTTACAGGAAATTGGCTATCTTGTCCCGGAAGGTGAAAGTTTCAGTATTAGTACCAGCAATGTTGATCTGGAAATTGCAAAAGTTGCAGGTCCACAACTGGTTGTCCCACTCGATAATGCACGCTATGTACTAAATGCCGTTAATGCACGTTGGGGTAGTATCTATGATGCTTTCTACTCAACAGATACTATTTCAGAAGCAAACGGCTGTAGAAATATTAATAAATATAATCCGATTCGTGGTGAACGAGTCATCGTACGTGCGCGGCATCTTTTAGACAGACACTTTGCCCTGGAAAGAGATACGCACAAACATGTGACGAAATATTTTATCAATAACAATCAACTCACCGTGAAATTTGGTGATGGTAGTGAAACAACATTACTTAAACCGCAACAATTTATTGGTTACACCGGAGAACCGGATAATCCTGATGCAGTTTTACTGTGCCACCACAATTTGCATTTAGAAATTAAATTTGGTGATGGCTATTTTATCGGCCGCCGTGATCACGCTAAAATTTATGATATTTCTCTGGAATCGGCTGTTACTACAATCATGGACTGCGAAGATTCGGTGGCCTCTGTCGATACCGAAGATAAAGTTCAGGTCTACAAAAACTGGCTGGGTTTGATGAAAGGCACACTGGTACGCACCATTGTTAAAGATGATGAAACCATTGAACGTACTATGGAACCGGATAGAAAATATATCGGCACTGATGGCAAGGAAGTCACCTTACATGGAAGAAGTCTGGCATTGGTACGTAATGTTGGTATGCATCTGAATACAGATGCAGTGCTTTATAAGGGAGAAGAGATTCCGGAAACTATGCTCGATGCCATGGTCACGGCTTTATCTGCAAAACATGATTTGTTGGGTAACTCGAAATTACGTAACAGCAGAACGGGATCCGTTTATATCGTTAAGCCCAAGATGCACGGCCCGGAGGAAGTTGCACTGGCCAATGACTTATTTGAACGCGTTGAAGACGCCCTGGGTTTTGAACGAAACAGCTTGAAGCTAGGCATCATGGATGAAGAACGACGTACGTCGGTGAATTTGAAAGCCTGCATCAATGCTGCCAAAGATCGGCTTGTTTTCATTAATACAGGTTTTCTGGATCGTACCGGCGATGACATCCACACCAATATGGAAGCAGGGCCAATAATCCCCAAGGCAGAAATAAAACAGGCCAAATGGCTAACGGCCTATGAGGAATCCAATGTCCAGGTAGGATTAAGCTGCGGACTTGAAGGCAAAGCCCAGATTGGCAAAGGTATGTGGGCCATGCCAGAAGAAATGGGCAATATGATGAGAACCAAGATCCAACACCTGAAGGCGGGTGCCAATACATCGTGGGTTCCGTCTCCTGTTGCGGCAACACTACACGCTATTCATTATCACAAGTTAAATGTACATAGCCGTCAACATGCCTTAATGAAAGCCAAACAGGTTCCTGTTGATGAAATCCTCGATATCCCGGTGATGAACAAGGATAGGCAATTAACGGCAATAGAGATTCGACACGAACTGGAAAATAATGCACAGGGAATTCTGGGCTATGTATCGCGTTGGGTTGGTCAAGGTGTAGGCTGTTCCAAGGTGCCCGATATCAATGACGTTGCCTTGATGGAAGATTGCGCGACCTTACGTATTTCCAGCCAGCATATTGCTAACTGGCTTCACCATAAAATCGTCACAAGAGAGGATGTGCGTTCAGCAATGGAACGTATGGCCGTCATTGTTGATCGACAGAACAGAGACGACAAAGAATACAAACAGATGTCAGTAGATTTCGAAAACAGTATCCCGTTTCAAGCTGCCCTGGACCTGGTCTTTGAAGGACTTGAGCAAGCCAATGGTTATACGGAGTTCGTGCTCTATAAGCGCAGACGGGAACAGAAGAATATTTAGTATGTTGCAGGTAGTAGGTGGCATGTAGGGAAAACCTACCTACCACCTACTAACTACTATCGAGCTGTGCCGACGGATCATCGAATCAATTTCCCCACTGAAACCGAATGATTTGATCTGAATCAATAATTATTTTAGCGATCTGAGTTATACCTTTACATACAAGTAGGGGTTAATCGTCTATGGGATTTTTTGAGTTTCTTAATTTACTTGGTTCCCTGGCGCTGTTTCTTTATGGCATGAAGGTCATGAGTGACGCGCTGATGGATTTGGCCGGGGATAAGATGCGCAAAGTCATGATTCAGTTAACATCGAATCGGTTCAAAGGCGTACTCACGGGTTTATTTGTTACCGGCCTGATTCAATCCTCCTCCGCGACCACACTTATGGTGGTCAGCTTTGTAAACGCCCAGTTGTTAAGCCTGACCGAAGCAATCAGCGTGATTATGGGCGCTAATATCGGCACCACCTTTACTGCCTGGCTGATTGCGGTTCTCGGTTTCAAGGTAAAGATGAGTTCCATAGTCGTCCCCATGATCATCGTCGGCTTGATCTTTTACCTGAAAAAAGATCGTCAATTGAATGCCCTCGGTAATTTCATTATCGGTTTTGCCCTGCTGTTTATTGGCCTCGAATTCATGAAGGATGCCATAACGGGTCTGGACAACAATCCTGAATTGTTTGAGTTCTTCCAACGCAACACTGAACGGGGTGCTCTTGGTATTATGTTGTTTGTGCTCATAGGCACCATATTGACGCTAATCTTGCAATCTTCCAGTGCCACCATGGCGATTACGCTGGTTGCAGCGAGCCAGGGTGTTCTCACCTTTGAAGCAGCAGCGGCCATTGTCCTTGGTGAAAATATCGGTACAACCATTACCGCAAACCTGGCGGCGGCGATCTCCAGCACCGAGGCAAGACGTGCCGCCCTCGCTCACCTTATATTTAATGTGATTGGTGTGACCTGGATATTGATATTGTTTGTCCCGTATCTGGCCATAATAGACAAACTGGCTTTTGAATTAATGGGTGCGAACCCTCTTGTTGTTGCTACGGATATTCCCATTGGTCTGGCACTGTTTCACAGTACCTTTAACGTGCTGAATACCCTGCTTCTGATCTGGTGCGTCACGATCATAGCAAATCTGGTTATCTTTATTCTCCCCGAGAAAGTTAAGCCGGAGCCCGTGTTTTCAAAACCAAAATACCTGAATAAACAGGCCCTGAAATATCCGGAAACTGCAATTAAGGCCCTGCTGGAAGAAACCCGCCGTCTTTACCAGGAGGCTATCATTGAAGCAATTGCACATAGTCTTGGTGTTCATCGTAAGGATATTAAATCAGACAAACCTATTGAAGAGATTGTAAAGGCGAAGGCGCATCCAGGCATTAAACAGGAGGAGTTTATTAAAATGCGTATTCAACCAATCTACAGCGAGGTCTTGAATTTTGCTTCTTCAATTCAGGAAAAGTTCCAGCTTGCACGTGAAGACAATGAACGCGTAACCCGGCTAAAGAAGATTCATCGCGATGCAATGGAAATACTACTTCATGTCAAGACACTGACATCAGAGATCGCCAGGCACAAGAGTGACAAGAATACCGTTCTTAATAATGAATATTTGAAATTAAAATGTGCGGTGATCAGATTACTCAGAACATTCCTGAAGGATGATGAGGAAATATTTTTCCATGAATGCGATACCCTTCTGGGTGGAATCAAGAGCTCGGCAGAATCCGACGATAATACCCTGCTGCTGGATATTGACCGCTTGATCAGGGAAAAGAAAATAACACCTGAACAAGGTGTATCCCTGATTACCTGCAGTTCCTCGGTTCTGGAAATCTACCGCTTGCTGCTCAAGGCAGCCAAATATCTTGTAATCATTGGTTCTGAATATAGACAACTTGAAGAAGTCTTCTTCAAAGAGGAAGAAGACATCAACATTCAAATTAAAGAAGCTGCCTGATTTTTGATCTTCAATTTATGTTCTTACGTCAGGTTTGAGTATCGAAATATTATAGAACATGATGAAATTTCACCGATAAATGACTTAATCTGCTGTAGAATAAGGAAATTATCGGGGGAACCCCCTATACTAGCGATATATAAACGGTAAAGTTTTTGTGTAGCACCATTCCAGCCGAATGATATTTCTGTTTTTTTGCTAGTAAATACAGGATCCACCTTTTTGGTGCTATTTCAAAAAATTATTGATCTAAGTCAATGATATATATAGAGAGAAAGTTTGATAATGGCAGACATGCGACAGAAGTCACAAAATCAGAATGTAGAATCACTTCATCTATTGGAAAGTTCAGATGAAAGCCCCGATTCGTCTACGCTTACCAGCGAGACTCAGGATATCGAGCAGGCAGTCGATTATGACCCGACATCTACCGAGTATTATCTAAATCGTGAATTAACCTGGCTCGAATTTATCTGGCGCATCTTGCATGAGGCTCAAGACCCGAATACTCCACTTCTGGAGCGAATAAAATTCCTGGCAATTATCGGATCCAATCTGGACGAATTTTTCATGAAGCGTATTGGTGGACTGAAATTGCAGGTAGGTGCAGGAGTACATGATTTAACTGATGACGGGCGCACGCCCCAGGAACAGATCAATGAATGCTACGATGTTGTTCGTAACATTGAAGCTGAGACAGATCTGCTACTACCACAATTATTGAAAGAACTTGAGGAGCACGACATTCGTGTACTCTCATATGACACGCTTGATGAAGATAATAAAAAGATAGTGCGTGATTTTTTCATGGAGAATATTTTTCCGCTGGTTACACCACAGGCCATGGACCCTGCACATCCTTTTCCTTTTATCTCCAATCGATCCTTAAACCTGCTGGTTACGCTCAACTATCCTGATGACGACGAATCATTACTTGCGCGGGTAAAGGTGCCGATAGGTAGCGGCATCCCCCGATTTCTCAAAATAGACGATTCCACAAAATTTGTTCTTCTGGAAGATGTTATTTCCAATAATCTTGACCTGCTCTTCCCAAAAATGGAAATTCAGGCATGTGAATTATTCAATGTGATTCGCAATGCCAATACGGAGAAAGATGAAGATCAGGCTGATGACCTTCTGGAATTGATCGAATCCGAATTACGAGACCGTAAATTCTCACGCATCGTACGTGTTGTAACCGAAAAAGATATGAATCCTGAACGCCGAGGGATGCTCGCCGCAGAATTGGGCCTGGATGAATCTACTGATGTATTTGAAACAGGTAGCATGATAGCAATGGCCGATTTATTTCAATTGGCATCGCTGGAGAATCCAGAGCTTCACTACGTACCACATCATCCAGTCGATCATCCCAAGTTAAAGGGTTCTCCAAGTATTTTTTATACTATCCGTGATTCGGGATCGATTTTACTCCAGCATCCATACGAATCATTTTCTACTTCTGTAGAGCGGTTTCTGAAAGAAGCGAGCCGTGATCCCAAGGTGCTTGCCATTAAAATGACGCTTTATCGTACTTCCAGTGATACCAAAGTCATTGAGTATCTTATTAGTGCCGCGCGTAACGGCAAACAGGTGGCAGTTGTAGTTGAATTAAAAGCCAAATTTGATGAGGCGGCCAATATACGTTGGGCAAACAGAATGGAAGAAGCTGGTATTCATGTGACTTATGGCGTGCTGGGTCTCAAGACTCACAGTAAGGTAATACTGGTAGTACGCAATGATTATGATGGACTGCGCCGGTATGCGCACATCGGAACCGGTAACTATCACGCTGGTACTGCGAGACTGTACACTGACATCGGTTTGTTGACCGATGATCGGATCATTGGTCAGGATCTTACTGAATTGTTCAATTACCTTACTACAGGCTACACGCCAAAACGTAATTATCGAAAGATTATTCCGTCACCCAAGATGCTGAAACGTGCCCTGCTCAGCAAGATCAAGCGAGAAATAGAACAACATTCGGAAAATAAGAATGGTCTGATCCAGTTTAAAATGAATGCACTGGAAGACGCCGATATAATTCGTGGGCTATATGAAGCATCACAGGCTGGTGTACATATCGACCTCATAATTCGTGATACTTGCCGACTGCGTCCCGGCATACAGGGCATCTCGGAAAACATACGTGTTATGGGTATCGTTGGCAGGTTCCTTGAACATAGCCGTATCTGTTATTTCCACAATGGTGGTGATGAAGAGTATTACATAGGCTCAGCAGATTTAATGAAACGTAATCTGGAACACCGGGTTGAAGTAGCTGTGATAGTGGATACCCCGGCACTACAGGAAAAACTACGCACCATATTAGATATCCACCTCGCGGATCAACGTAATGCCTGGGATATGCAATCGGATGGAAGCTACATCAAGCGTATACCAACTGATGAAACAGCTTTGGGTAGTCAGGAAAAACTGATACAGGAGGCAGAAGAAAGACAGAAGGAAGCGCTGCGCCTAAAGAAACGGAAAACCAGGGTAATCAGCCACAGAAACGTCAGGCAGGATGCATTATAGATATTAAACAGAGATTTCTATTATATTTTAGTTAAAGGGAATATTAGATATCTGCAAGTTCACGGGGGTAGATAATAGAAATCAGTTCCCCGGCACCCGCATCTAAATCCTCCCAGTTATCCGGCATATCCAGGGAAGCCAGTGCTGCAGTGGGCATGGGATTGTGACCATGAGAGGTTTCAAATGTGTCAACTGCAAGATAGCGAAGCAACATCTCAAGACCAGGATTATGACCGATTAACATGACCCTCTGTTTCTCTGCTGGGCATGCAGCCAGCACATCGAGTAGTGTTTGCATTTCTGCTCCATAAATCCTCGACTCCCAGGTAATGCTTGATTCGGCAAGCTTTAGTTTCCGGCATATTCCGATTGCTGTTTGTTGTGCGCGATTGGCTGGAGAACTGATGATGTGGTCGGGGGTCAATTTCTGCTGTATTAGCCATTGGCCAATACGCTTCACTGCTTTCTGGCCACGTTTAGCAAGTGGGCGTTCGAAGTCTGAGTGACTGTCGGTATTCCAGTCAGATTTCCCATGACGCATGATAAGTAGGCTGCGTTTCATTGTTTGCCTATTGCAATTTTAAACAGGTCAATATTACCTGATATTCTACACTTTCCAACTTTTGCCTGAACGTGAGGAAACACACGTAGAGGGGCTTAACAAGGCACTTTTCGGTAGTGTTTGGCATGATGTTGATTCAGGTCAATGAAAAAACAACAGAAATTACTTAATCTTCCAGCTATATATCCAGTTAAGGAGTTTTGTGTGGATTGCCAATTTTCATATAAAGAATAAGCTGTGAAAACAACTATCTTCAAGATACCCAGGAATGGTTCCATCAGGCAGGTGGAGGCTTTTTTGAAGCAAAATCTCAATCTGCAATTTCAGGAGCCTAATGTAATTACCCGTACCTATCTGGATACATTCGACTGGCGAATATTCAGTGCAGGTAGTGTATTGGAATCAGCTATGGATGAGATAGGAAATTGGCTCACCTGGCGTCCACTGGGAGCAGAACAAGTGTACGGCAGGTGCCCAATTGACCAAATTCCAGGATTTGTCTGGGATCTGGGAGAATCGGACATCAAGACAAAGCTTGAGAAAATATTGGAGTTTCGTGCCCTGTTACCGGTTGCTACTGTTGCTACGCGTATTCACATTGCGTATGTCCATGATGATCAGGGAAAGATCATATTACGTATAGAATTTCAGCGTGATTGCCCATCTAAAGATGATTGCGTAAAAAATAATCAAAGCAATATAAATATTGGCAAGCGCGTTCATTTATACCCAATCAAGGGTAATAAAGGGGTAATAAAAAAAGCATGTCGCTTATTACAGAAAGAGTGCCATCTTGTCCCATTGTCTGATGACCCGCTTATCACCACCTTGAAACATTATGCAAAGGAACCGGGAAGAAAACTTCAAATAATAACAGTAAGCGATCCTGATCAGCGTGCAGATACAGCAGTTAAAAATATTTTCTACCAATTACTGGAAACCATGAAAGATAACGAAAACGGGATCATAGAAGACATTGATTCAGAATTTCTGCATGATTTCCGCGTTGCGGTTCGTCGCACCCGTTCTTTGTTGAGTCAAATCAGAAATGTATTACCCAAACGTCGGATAACAAGGTTCAAAAGGGATTTTGCCTGGCTTGGTGAAGTAAGCGGACCCGCTCGTGATATGGATGTTTATCTGTTGTCATTTAATGAATATAAAAAGAAATTACCGGCAGATGTACGTGAAGACATTACCCCCTTATACGAGTTCCTGCAACGGCACAGGCATAAAGAGCATGATCAGCTTGTAAAGGTCCTGAACAGTGTACGTTATCGTAAACTCAAACAGGACTGGGAAAAATTTCTCAAGACCCCTGCTCCGAAGCATTCAATGCTAAAGAATGCAAACCTGCCTATTGTTAATGTTGCCAGTGAACATGTCTGGCGTGCCTACCGCAAGGCATACAAAGAGGGCAATATCATCGTTGCTGATTCTCCTGCTACCTTACTTCATGAATTGCGTAAGACATGTAAAAAACTACGTTATCTGAATGAATTTTTTCAGAACCTTTATCCTGAAAACAAAATGCGAAAATTAATAGGAAACCTGAAAGATCTGCAGGACAATCTGGGGGAGTTTCAGGATTTACAGGTGCAGCAGGATTCATTACAGCATTTTATATCAGACATGGAAAATGAAACTGGAATAGACCTGGAGACCAGAAAGGCAATAGAGATGCTGGTGACAAGACTCGCAATACGTAATAAAAAGGTAAGATCAGCATTTGATGTAAAATTCAGGAAATTTTCGTCACCATCAAATTCTGTACTATACAAAAATATTATTGCATCTCAGCGGAAATTACATAGTACTATCGGACAAGTATCTAAAACAAAGGCCAGCCTGGTTAAACATTAAACCTCCTGCTATTTATATAAATGTCACTATCTGAACCCAACATATATGCTGCTATCGACTTAGGCTCAAACAGCTTTCATATGATCGTTGCCAAGAACGATAATAATCAAATTCAGGTAATTGATCGCATTAAAGACACGGTCAGACTTGCTGGTGGCCTTGATAAGCATAATATGCTTAGCGATGAAACCATGGAAGATGCCCTGAAGGCTTTAGAGAGGTTTGGTCAAAGGATAAATGAGATTCCTCACGAGAATGTACATGCTGTCGGAACCAATGCCCTACGACTGGCAATCAATAGTAATATTTTTTTAAACAAAGCCAGACTGGCACTGGATCATCCGATAGAAATCATTTCAGGTATTGAGGAAGCCCGGTTAATTTTTCTGGGAGTGGCTCATTCTGCTTTCCAGGACAATAAAAAGTGTCTTGTTGTTGACATCGGCGGTGGTAGTACAGAAATCATTATTGGCCAGGGCTATGAGCCAATATTGTCTGAAAGCCTTTATATGGGCTCTGTCAGTGTCAGCAAACGTTATTTCAATGATGGGGAAATCACGGCAAAGAAAATGTGCAAGGCTATTTTACACTGTCGACAGGAGCTGGAGACAATAGGAACAATATATAAAAATATGGGATGGGAAGTTGCGCTTGGAGCATCAGGTGCAGTCCTGAGAATAAATGAGATAGCCATGGAAAAATCCTGGTGTGATGTTGGCATTACCAGGGAATCTCTGGATAAATTAACAGATGTTATGATAAATGCAGGCCATATCAAGAAACTCAGATTTGAATCTATTCCAAATAATCAGAAGTCCATATTGCCTGGAGGTGTTGCGGTATTATCTGCTGTGTTTGAGGCACTCGATCTGGAATCAATATCTATTTCTGATGGGGCACTACGAGAGGGCTTACTGCATGATTTGATAGGCAGGGTTCAAAACAAGGATGTTCGGGTCGCAACAGTTAATAATTTTATGGCCCGCTATTCTGTAGATATAGACCATGTAAAATTAATAGAAATAACTGCCAGGAATTGTTTTGATCAAGTACAAGCTGATTGGCAACTTGACAAGAAGCAGGATCTGAAATTAATCAAATGGGCAATCAGATTACATCAAATAGGAATTGCAGTTGCTCACAGCCAGTATCACAGGCATGGAGCATATCTGATAAACCATTCTGATATGCCTGGCTTTTCAAGGCAGACACAGGCAGAACTTGCCATTTTGGTACGTAGCCATCGGCGCAAATTTCCATTAGAAGAAATTCAATCTATGTCGGAAAATAATATCGATCGAATACTGCGCTTGTGTATCATTGTCAGGTTTTCAATCCTCCTGCATCGCAGCAGATCTTCCGATGCACTGCCAGAATTTAAACTTAAAGCAGGGAATAATTATTTAAAGATTATTTTTCCTGAAAACTGGCTTGATGACCATCCATTAACAGAGATAGATATTGAAACAGAAGCTGCTTATGTCTCTGCAACAGCTTACAAGCTGAAAATTAATGAAGAGTCCAGTAATAATGTTTCTAGTGACCAATTTGAAAAATAGTACCATACTTGTAATCTTGTATGTCGTTCATCCCTGTATAGAGGAGCACTACCATGCGTAGCATAGCAAAAGTTTTTGGCCGATCTCCCTTTGTTCCATTACAAATGCATATGGAAAAAGTGGCTGAATGTGTGGCTAAAATTCCGGAGATAATAGATGCCTACCATCGTCAGGATAAGTCTGAAGTCAAATCTCTCGCAAAAAAAATCTCGCGTCTGGAGCACGCCGCAGATCTTATTAAACACGATATACGTAACAATCTACCGCGAGGCATATTTATGCCTGTCGATCGTGCGAACCTCCTGCGTATACTCAAGGTTCAGGACAGCATAGCGAACCGTGCCGAGAATCTCGCTGTGTTACTCACCTTCAAGCAGGCCAACACCTTTGAAGGATTTGAAACAGGCTTCAATGACCTGGTAAGCAAAAGCCTTGAAGCATTTACATTGACACACAGCGTCATTGCCCAGTTGGACGAACTTCTGGAAACAGGTTTTGGTGGTATTCAGGCACAGACCGTCCAGGAACTCGTCGACAAGGTCGCACACAAAGAGTACGAAACAGATGTCATCCAGAGAGAATTGTTACGCAGTATGCTGGCACACGAGGATGATATATCACACGGTGATTTTTTCCTGTGGACCAGCATTATCAGGCAAGTTGCACGTCTCGCGGATCGATGTGAGGAACTTACATCTTCGGTTCGCATGACACTTGAATCCCATTAAATTACATCCAGTAAATAATCAACACAATCAGACATAACGATTAAGCAATGGAAACGCAGTTTCTCATTATCCTTGTCCTGGCAATTATTTTCGGGCTTTATATGGCCTGGGGCATTGGTGCCAATGATGTCGCCAATGCCATGGGTACCTCGGTCGGTTCCGGTGCACTGACCATACGCCGTGCGGTTATTTTAGCCGCAATCCTGGAATTCAGCGGGGCGTTCCTGGCCGGCTCGCATGTCTCTGAGACGGTACGTAAGGGGATCGTGGATCCTGCACTCTTTGCCGGTGACGGCCTGTCGTTCATGCTCGGTATGCTTGCTGCCCTCCTGGCTGCCGGTGTTTGGCTACAATTTGCATCACTGAAAGGATGGCCGGTATCGACAACTCACTCTATTGTTGGTGCTGTGATCGGTTTTGGTGTTGCTTACGGTGGAATTTCTGCCGTCCATTGGGACATGGTTGGACAAATAGCCCTGAGCTGGATCGTCTCACCACTACTCAGTGGTATCATTTCCTACCTCATCTTTCGTCTCTTGTTACGCCACATCTTTTTTAAACACCATCCACTTCGAGCTGCAAAAAAGTTAGCGCCCTATATTGTTTTTACTGTTTTCGCGATATTGTCACTGGCACTGGTCTTTAAAGGCCTGAAGAACCTGAATCTAGATCTAAATCTGCCAGAAGCCCTTGTTGTTGCCATGGGTGTAGGTCTGCTTGCATCACTGATTAGTCTATGGCTGGTATCGCTAATGCCAGATCAGGAAGGGGAAGATAAACAAGATGATCAAGAGGCTGTAACTGACCCCAGCGTCGTAAAGGCGCTTGAAAAAGCGATTAAACATCTCGAGCGAGTACATTCTACTGCACCAAAACGTATGAAAAGAGAACTCTCTGATACCTTAGACGAAGTCAAACGGCTTCGCTTCGAGTCTCAACGAAAATATGAATTCCATACCAATACCGTAGAGTATCAAAGGGTAGAAAAACTTTTTGTCTATCTTCAGATCCTGAGTGCCTCATTAGTTGCTTTTGCCCATGGGGCAAATGACGTTGCTAATGCAATCGGACCCATGTCGGCGGTTATATCCGTTGCCATGGCGGGAGGGGCCAGTATCGCTGCAGAATCACCAGTTCCCCTGTGGGTGCTCGGTCTTGGAGGTATCGGTATTGTTATCGGACTCGCGACCTGGGGCTGGAGGGTAATGGAAACAATTGGTCATAAGATCACCCAACTTACCCCTACCAGGGGATTCTGCGCAGAGTTCGGTGCTGCCACGACTATTGTTATAGCGACCAAGCTTGGCCTGCCGATCTCGACGACCCACACCCTCGTTGGAGCTGTTCTCGGTGTTGGTCTCGCCCGTGGTATTGGCGCTGTTAATTTCAGCATCGTCCGGGAGATTATTATCTCATGGGTGATTACGATACCGGCCGGTGCTGCGCTTGCTATTGCGTTCTTTTATGGCCTCCGGCTATTCTTTATGTGAGATATGCCGGTTTTCTTTACGGTTCCCTAGTATAGCTCCGGGACAAACGTCTGATCGTGCATAGGCGAGCGAACATATCCACCTATATCACCCAGGGCCGGTAGTTTCGGAATTTCCGGCACCAGATCCTCATACGGGATCATACTTAACAGATGTGCCATGCAGTTGAGTCGTGCACGCTTCTTGTCGTCCGACGGTACAACGTACCAGGGTGCCTGCTTGATATCAGTATGGGCAAACATCTCATCCTTGGCCTTGGAATATTCTTTCCAGCGTGCCCTGGATTCCATATCCATGGGACTTAGTTTCCAATACTTGTGCCGTTGCTTTCTACGGCCCTGAAAACGTTTTTCCTGTTCCCCATGACTGACAGAGAACCAGTACTTAATCAGGATAATCCCGGATCGAACCAGCATGCGCTCAAATTCCGGGCAGGAACGCAGAAATTCCTGGTGTTCATCATCGGTACAAAATCCCATCACTACCTCTACCCCTGCCCGGTTGTACCAGCTACGGTCAAACAAAACCATCTCGCCTGCAGATGGCAAATAATTAGTGTATCGCTCGAAGTACCATTGGGTTTTTTCCCGTTCCGATGGGGCAGGTAATGCTGCTATACGACAGACGCGAGGGTTCAGATGCTCTGTGATGCGCTTTATGACACCACCCTTTCCTGCTGCATCACGTCCTTCAAATATAACCACAACCTTCAGGTCTTTCTCCTTGATCCATTCCTGAAGTTTTACCATTTCTACCTGAAGCCTGAACAATTCCTTTTCGTAGAATTCCGTCGGTAGCTTTTTCTTTTTCCTTGCAAGCAGTTTTGGATCAACTTCACCATCTGTCATGATCCCTTCGTCCACTTTATCCTTCATGTTTGCCTCAGCATTATTGCCTTTATTTTTTGGCATGTTCAATCTCCCAGGATCTCTGTTTATTAATGTGTTAGCTATGACTTTTAGAATTTCTACCTTACTTTACTTTTTCTTTTTTTTCTTATCCTTCTTCTTACCTTTCTTATCTCTTTTTTTCTTATCCTTGCCAGACTTTCTCTTGCCGGACTTTTTCTTATTTTTATCTTTGCTTTTTTTCTTCTTTTTCTTGTCAGGCTTTGCGCTGGATTTTTTACCGCCAAGACCGAGCGTGACAGTAATTACTTCCAGTATTTGTTCTGCCCTGTTTTTACCAAACCCCGGTACCTGCTGTAGACAGTTAATGCCATCTTTGAGCAAGTCCTCAGCAGTAAAAATCCCGTTATTTCTTAGATATTCCGCTGCTTTTGGTCCTATTCCACTTATCTCAATAACTGGTACTGTCATAATCAATGATCTCCTATTATTAATAAAGACAGAACATCCATCACACCCGCCCTTCCCAGCTATATAAACTGGAGGCACATACATACGAGACTAGTAGAGTCACACAAAAATGAATTGATTTAGATCAACTAAGCCGATGTTGATCGAGATATAGGTGAATGCACAGTATGTATCGACTTCGTGCACTATAAGCGCGGACGGGAGCAGAAAACCATAAGGTGAAACGTTAAGTGTTAAACGTGAAAAGTATTAAGATTGCGTTTCACTCTTCACTTTTAACGCTTCACATAGTCCGTTCAAAGGCTTCTTTGAATCGAGCTTTGAATTCATCCATGGTAAACGAATGGTTCTGCGTGCCATGGCATTCAATTTTTATAGCGCCCATGAGTGAGGCAATTCGTCCTGTGGTTTCCCAGTCCATATCATTCATCAGGCCATATAACAGGCCTGCGCGATAGGCATCACCACAACCTGTAGGGTCTTCAAGTATTGATGGTGTGGCGCTGGGTATTTCATAACGTTTTTCAGTTGTATAAATTAATGATCCTTCACCACCTTTGGTCACGATTAATGCATCTACCAGCTCTGCAACATCGTGAGGAGTCATATCAGTCTTTTCCTGCATCATCTGCCATTCATAATCATTCACGGTGATCCATGTCGCCTGTTTAAAAAAGTTTTTAAGATCCTCTGCCGTAAACATAGGCAAACCTTGTCCGGGATCAAACACAAAAGGAATATCTGCTTCTACAAATTGACTGGCATGTTGAATCATGCCATCGCGCCCATCCGGTGAAATTATGCCAATACTTATCCCCTCTGCATCAAATACCGTGTTCTCATGGGCATAATCCATGGCTCCCGGATGAAAAGCGGTGATCTGATTATCATCCAGATCCGTGGTGATAAATGCCTGACCGGTAAATGCC
>QNEM01000001.1 GCA_003645215.1 Gammaproteobacteria bacterium | reverse complement strand
TAAGGCCGGAGGGGAGTTAACTTATTCACCACAACCAGGAACCTGGTATTGTCTGGAATATTCAAATTCACATACCAGTGCCCGTGACTTTTTTATAGATACTGTACGCAGATCACCTTTTGGAAACAGGGACCATCCATTTGCCACTACTCCAACAATCATGATTTATAGAAACCCTCTGGATATTCTGGTATCGGAGGCAAATTATTATCATAAAGAAGGTGCAACAATTTACTCCGGGTATCTACAACAGTTATCTTTCGGAGATCGCCTGGAGAGATTAATAGATGATCCATGGCTATTGGGCTCCATTAGAGATCGTGTTGGAAACTTTATTGCATACCTGGATTTCCCCAATGTGCTCCCTGTTTCATTTGAAGAACTTGTTGGTGTATCTGGAGGTGGGGATCAGCAGCAGCAGCAAAATCTCATCTGGTCTTTGCAATTAAAATTACATATCCCGGGGGACCCTGAAAAATATGTAGATAATATTTTTGATAAAGACTCTCCTACATTCAATGCTGGAAAAATTGGTCAACATCTTGATTGTTTTGAAGAAAGGCACTTCACCAGGTTTAATAAGCTGGATCAGGATTTTATGAAAAACCTCGGTTATGAGTATATAGATGAAACTATTAGCAACTATATTCCTAAACGAGCAAAAGAATTTCAGGAAAGGCCATTATTACTCGCTGATATCAATTTTTCAGATACGCCTATATTAATTGAATCAGGCTATATGAATTTTAATATCGTAAAGTTCAACCGGAACTACTATGCCATTCCGACTTCAATCGGTGAAATTGATATTTCATCTCTCACGAAACAGCAAATGGAGGCATTGCCTCAGGCAGATGCGCTTGGTGAATTAAAGCAATGTTTAATGCTGGGATCCGAATATCCAAAACTTATCCGCATGTGGCAAACAAAGCGTATAAACCAGGTTATAAATAATCCTGAAAGTAAAAAGTCGACTGCCCATCCATATAATATCTTATCCAGGATAATGTGGGCCATCTGGTCAGTTGTTAAATAAATATATGAGTAAGTAATAATAAATGTATTTCATAAAGAAAAGTCAGAGAAATAGCCCAAAAGTAAGTTTTATTCTTCTGGATTGGAATGTGAGGGAAAGTTTTCATATTTTTGATTATCTGGAGAAGCAGGAATGCGCAAGAGACGATTATGAAGTTATTATTATTGAATATTATAGCCGTGAATTTGAAGGGATCAGAAAATATCAGGAACAGGTAGATACATGGATTGTTATGGAGATGCCTGAAACAGGCTATTACCATAAACACTTGATGTATAACCTGGGGATTGTTGCAAGCAATGGTGAAATAATTTCAATCTGTGACTCAGACGCCATGGTTAAACCGTCTTATGTTAGTTCGATAATTGAAGCATTTAGCACAGATAGCAATATAGTTTTTCACATTGATCAGTTCAGAAATACCAAGAAGGAATATTATCCATTCAATTACCCTACGTTCGAGCAAGTCCTGGGTGAGGGATGTATAAATCATGCTGATGGAAAAACATCTGGAGTTGAGGATATATCAGATCCCATACATTCACGTAACTATGGTGCATGTATGTGCGCAAGGAAAAAGGACTTAATCGATATAGGCGGAGCCGATGAACATATAGATTTTGTAGGTCATATATGTGGGCCATACGACATGACCTTCAGGTTGGTAAACACAGGAAGTCATGAAGTATGGTCTGAAAGTGAATTTATGTATCACACCTGGCATCCAGGCTCTGATGGTGTTGATAACTATATGGGACCCCATGATGGTAAAAATGTATCAACTACTTCATTAATGGCCCTGGTAAGTGGACGTACATTACCGTTAGTGGAGAACAAAGCCATTAAATCAATAAGATTAGGCAAAAATGATAATGTAGAAGATTTGATTGAAAAGGCGATAAATTATGATGACGCACCACATTGGGATATAGATTTATTAAATAGTGGTATATACAACACCCCAAAAATAGATGGTATGAACCTGGTAGAGTCATTTTATGGTTCACGGATATATCAAGGGAATGACAGTTTTACTGTAAAATCCATTTATCATGAGAAGATTAATCATGCACTGGAAACTGAAGATTACAGGACAATTGAAGAGGCAAGAAATGCAATCAAGTCGGAATTAGACATCCAGATAAAGATAAAGACAAAGATATATAAATTGTTAGTGGATTTCTTGTATTTTATGAGGTTAATAACACAAGTATTAAGATCTCCTTCTATATTGTCCCCAGGTCGTTTAATCAATGCGCCAGATATGATTACGCGTGCATATGCTGTTAGAAATATATTTTCATCCAGCATGATTGATATGATAATTTACCTTGATGAGATGAGGGAAACTGAAAAAACTACAGAAGTTCCAGTAGTAATAATACTGGACAAGATAGATGCAGTAATTTTATCCCTTTTTAGAATTGTTGGATTATTACCAGAAATAGAATGTGACAGAATATTTAATAGTAAAGATGTGAAAGAACTAGGAACAAAATCTGAAACAGAATCGAAGAAGTTCTATGTTGTAGCAAGTACATTTGTCAGGTTTTATTCTGAGTTTATGAAGCATGATAAGGAAACCATCGTTGTAGTTTGACAAATAGGTTACCAGGAAAGATATGAACTAATTATGGATATACAAAGTCCTGTAGCATACGGTAATGGTGCATATGTTGTTCACAAAGCCCTGGAAAATAAAATAAAAGGATATAGTGTAAAAGCATATAATCCCTTCCTCACCTTATTTCCCCCGTTAATAAAATTATTAACTACTGATTCGGCAGACATCATACATGCTCCGGTCGATTATTCTTTATTTTCATATAAGAAAGGCAAACCATTAATATCAACATTTCATAGCTATGTCCTGGATCAGTATCTGAGAAGATATTCAAGCCTTATGCAGAACATACACTATGCAACAGATCTGAAATATTTCATAAAAAAGTCATTGGAAGTATCAACTGTCATTACGGCCGTAAGTCAATATTTAGCCAGGACGGTACGAGAAGACCTGGGATATGAGCGCGAGATACGTGTTATCTATAATGGTGTTGATACGGATAAATTTATTCCACAAAAGAAAATTAAAAGTAATAAAAATCCTGTTAAATTATTATTTTGTGGTAATCCAACAAGAAAGAAAGGTGTAAATCTTATCCCGCAAATACTTGATAAGACAGAGAAAAATATTGAATTAATCTACACCTCAGGACCAGCTGGCAAAAATCATATTATTAAACATCCAAAAGCAAGATGTGTCGGTAAAATCAGCCACGACAATATACATCAACTCTATAGAGAAGCAGATATTTTACTATTTCCTTCATTACGTGAAGGTTTTGGTTTAGTTATAGCTGAGGCAATGGCGTGTGGATTGCCTGTCATCGCAACAAATTGTTCAGCAATACCGGAGTTGGTAATTGATGGCGAGGGAGGATATTTGTGTGAGCCAGGAGACACTACTGGTTTTGCAGATAGAATAAATAATTTAGCTAATACACAGATATTGAGAAATGAAATGGGTGAGTTTAATAGAACAATTGCTATTGAAAAGTTTCATATTGATTTAATGATTGATAGATACAAATTACTTTTTGAAGAAGTCTTATCAAAATAAATATTACCATACAATAATATATCTGCTTAATGATTACTGAAAATAATTACAAGATTGAAAGAGTTCTAAATATTTATGTCATAGGCCTGATATTATTTGTACTGAATATCATCTTATTTCTGAAATTTGGTGAGAAATTTGGTGATATCTTTATTGATAGTTCAAGAGAAGTTACTGTCCCACTGAGGATACTGGATGGTCAGGTTATATATAAAGACTTTCACTATGAATACGGCCCCATAGTCCCGTACTTCTTTGCCTTGATCTGTAAAATATTTGGTTCTGGTCTGGATGTATTCCGAATAACAGGGTTGACTGTATCTATAGCCATATCATTAATAATATTTAAGATAAGTGAGGTGTACATTAACAGGATATATGCCTTACTTTCATCAATAATATTTATATTTCTTTTTGCATATCATTCTGAACCCATAAATATATTTAATTATATTCTTCCATATAGCTATGTTTCTATTATTGGATTGTTATGCCTGTTATTAGTTTATTTAAATACATTAAAGTATCTAATGGACAGAAAAATAGCACCACTTCTGTTTTTAATAGTTTCTATATCAGTCTGTATGCTTTCAAAATTAGAGATAATATTATCAACACTGATTGTTTTAATGTTTTTACCATTATTATTTAACAACAATAATAGTTGTTTATCTAAAGAAAAGAATCTAGAGGGTGGGAAGAGAAATGCCATAATACTATTCTGGATTATACCAATAGCTGTTTTACTGTTTGTTTACATATATTATTTTGATTATGTAAATAATGAAATATATTATTTGGTAAAGAAAAACCTGAATAATTTAATAGGTAGAACAGCGCTTGGTTTAAACAATATTGAATATCATTTTACTAAAGCAATAACATCTTTTTTGTTTTTTATTACTTGCGGAACATTATTTATCTTGATTGATAATTATGCCATAAAAAAAGCACGTTATAATTACATCCAGATATTAGTATTCATAACTATACTTTTAATTACTACACAAATAATTAATGTTGAAGGGTATGATTTTCTATTCAACAGTTCTTCATTAATATTATTGCCGTTTACAGTATATTTATTGGGTATTGTTTTTAGCCGGGGGAAAGATCATAGGTGTGTTAAGCATAAAGTAATGCTTGTCATAACATTAAGTAGTCTGGCCCTGACATTCAGAATGGCATTTAATAACACTACAAACTTTTATGGGTTTTATTTACTAGTGCCATCGAGCATGTGCATTATTGTTGTTATTTATTATTACATTCCACTTATCGCAAGGAAGTATTTTAACAAGCGAACAAAATTACTGAAAATAGCATTCACAATATATTTTTCAACGATGTGTTACTCGTCATTCTCAAACACAGTTGATGTTTCAGAGGAGAAAAACAAACGATTAACCACGGATAAAGGAGCATTGTATCTATACGAATACCAGTATGATGCAACACAATATTTAATAAATGATTTTAAATCCAGTTTAAATAAAGAAGATACAGTTA
The DNA here is from genome assembly GCA_003645215.1 of Gammaproteobacteria bacterium. Classification (GTDB taxonomy): domain Bacteria; phylum Pseudomonadota; class Gammaproteobacteria; order Eutrophobiales; family Eutrophobiaceae; genus SMWN01. Next base: position 49,107 of record QNEM01000001.1, on the reverse strand, counting down.
TGGTACTGCCAGAAGGTTACATGTTAAATTATTTTCTGGATGTAGTGCCTACTTCATATAACAATTCACATTTGCCGGATTTAACTGCAGATTCAGAGAGAGAACTAAGCTTAATACAGGAGATTGATGAAAAGAAATTTGATTATATCTTTATTGTGCCAAGGTATGCATTTGAGTGGGATTTGCCGGTGCTGGGGAAGGATTATCTGATTGATACTATTAAGCATATTGATGATACATACAATTTTTATGCATTGTATGGAACGATGCCATTTAGCGAGGATGGAAAGTATGGAGTACTAATATTGAAAAGGAAATAAATATGTTAGTTCCAGTAAAATTTCTCTCTAAAAAATTGAAAATAATATGCTGCGCCCCACTTAAACACCTGCAATTTTCTTTCTCCACCAATACGTTCTGGCTCATCACCCGGTATCTCACCAATATCCAGCTTTCGTTTAGCTGCGCGGACAGATAGCAATGGTTCCCAGCTTATTAATGTTCTGAACAACCTTTCTGGCGTTACATAGCCTTCATCCAGGTTAAGCTCAAGATCATATATGAGCTGAGTCTTGTATGCTCTGTATATGACCATAACATCAGTATAGCTAGCATTATGTAAGATATTCACTGTTTTGGTGAATAACCAATTACCAAACTTTGTAACTATATCGTCATCATCACTAACAGCGTCGCCAAGATATCTGGATACAATTACCATGTCGCGACCTTTTTCCATTTCTTCTATCAAGTCTGGTAGTAGTTCAGGTACAGAATTACCATCTGGACTGAATGTTATTAATATATCCCCCCTTATAAGTGGCAGTACTTCATTATATGCATTTCTGATTCCGGGTTTTGTCTGAATATGAACTTCATAGCCTTGTTCTTTAGCCCACTCGATGGTTCCATCAGTAGAGCCACCATCTAAAACAAGAATTTGTTCAAATAATTCATGATCAACTTTTGGCATGATTGCCTTCATGCCATTAATTTCATTTAGTGTTGGTAATAGCAATGTGTAGTTCATAAACGATACTCTATGTAAAATGAGATTATTAAAATTAAATAATTACAAAAATAATCATGGTTTTTGTGCGATCAATAATAAATTCTTCCCGACAGGTGGTGTAATAATATTTTCAATAATTCTGATAATTGGTATTGCAATTTTGTCATAGACGGAAGTGTTGTTTTTATTCAATCCTTTCTTTAATAATACAAAAGCTATATACCAAGGAATAATACCAGGCATATCAACATATTTTACATTAATTATATTAAAACCCTGTGATTGAAAAAGGTCAACAAGTTGTGGTTTATGATACCGTCTGTAATGACCAATCGACCTGTCAAATTCACTATACAGGAAAGATAAGGCAGGGACGAAGATACATACATAACCTTTACTCTTTAAGCATTCGTAAATTGTTGCTGCTTCATTTCTGTCATTTTCTATATGTTCAAGTACATTGATATATAAGATTGATTCAAAACAATTTATGTAGCTATCCTTTTCATCCATCAGAGTATTATTGACAGCCTTTACATGCTTATCCAGAGCCATCTTTTTTTGTAAAATATCCGACATTTTTTCAGATGGTTCAAATGCGATGAGTTTTTCTATATCAGGATGTCTTGAAAATAATTCTGTCAAATTTCCTGTGCCAGCTCCAATCTCCGCTACGGTAGAACCCAGGTAGGGCTCACAAAATTCTACCAGCCATTTGCTATAATTTTTCGCAAATGACATCGACTCCAGATCTTTGCCAATATATTCATTCATGAGACTTTTATAATTTAAGTTAGTCTGAGAATTCCGTATTTAAAGATACAATAAAGTGCTCTAACACCATCTTTCCAGTTTATTTTTTTCCCTTCATCATAGGTTCTACCAGAATAAGAAATACTGACTTCGTAGATAACAATATCAGGTATTCTAGATAGCTTTATTGTTATTTCAGGTTCAAATCCAAACCGGTTTTCAGAAATGGTTAAACCCTGAATTATTTCTCTTTTAAATATTTTATAGCAGGTTTCCATATCGGTTAGATTTAACCCACTGACCATATTGCTAAGTAGCGTCAGGAATCGATTGCCGACAGCATGCCAGAAAAACAGGACTCGATGAGTATCTCCACCCAGGAATCTACTTCCATATACAACATCTGCCTTGCCGTCCAGTATGGGTTTAAGAAGTTTTTGATATTCGTCAGGGTCATATTCAAGATCGGCATCCTGAATGACAAGATAGTCGCCTGTAGCCTGTTGTATACCAGATCGTAAAGAAGCACCTTTACCCTGGTTTTCCTGATTTAGTATCAATTTATCAATGTTATTTGTCAGGCGGTCAGTCAATAATTCTCTTGTTCCATCAGTCGATCCATCATCAACAACAATAATTTCAATATTATCAATGGGGACATTTCTTACTGACTTGAGTAGTTCTTCAATTGACGCTACTTCGTTATAACAGGGGATGACAACAGAGAGTGTATAGGACATGTCTTATGAATATTTGAATTAATATGGATAAAGGATATATAAACTATTTCAATGAAAGAACATAATTTTCATATGTCAGGGCAATACCATCGTCAAGATTGATTTTTGCGTCCCAACCCAGTTCTGACATACGAGATACATCTAACAGTTTTTGAGGTGTTCCATCCGGCTTTGAAGTGTCCCATCGAATATCACCTTCAAAGCCAGTTACATTCTTGATGATATATGCCAGTTCGCTGATTGTTTGATCCGTTCCACAGCCTATGTTAATCAAAGGTACTGAATCGCTATTTAAAAAACTGGATTTCAATATATCTTCTGTTTGACTGAGTAAGTGTATACAGGCATCAGCCAGATCCTTACTGTGAATAAACTCACGCCTGGGTTCACCAGTGCCCCATACATTCACTGAGCTCTCATTTTTTACCTTTGCTTCATGAAATTTTCTAATAAGTGCAGGTAAGACATGAGATGTCTGCAGGTCATAATTATCTTCCGGGCCATAAACATTCGTTGGCATTACTGCCATGTACTGTGTGTCGTATTGGCGATTGTATGACCAGCACATTTCAATACCAGAAATTTTGGCGATCGCATACGGACGATTTGTAGCTTCTAGTGGCCCCGATAACAGATATTCTTCCTTCATTGGTTGCGGGCAATCTCTTGGATAGATGCAAGATGAGCCCAGGAAAAGCAGTCTTTTTACTCCCGAAACTTTTGCTTCATGGATGACGTTTGTTTGTATAGCTATATTCTGGAATATGAAATCTGCAGGATAGGTATTATTTGCATAAATACCGCCCACCCTGGCAGCTGCCAGGATAACGAATTCGGGTTTCTCTGTTTCGAAAAATTCTTTAACAGCATTTTGATCTGTTAATTCAAGTTCCTGATGGGTCCTTAATAGCAGATTATCGAAGCCTTCCGTCTGAAGTTTTCTTACAATAGCTGAACCTACCAGACCTTTATGCCCGGCAACATATATTCTGGAATTTTTGTGTAGTTCCTTACTCATCTGGTTTATTGATATTTGTCAGCATCTCATCAAAGATGTCCGGGTTCGCGGCGATAACGTCACCATTTTTTAAATAAGTATCCCTGCCATCAAGATCACTGATGAGACCACCTGCTTCCTTTACCAGCAGGGCTCCCGCTGCCATATCCCAGGATTTTAATCCCAGTTCCCAGAAACCATCCAGCCTGCCACAGGCAACATAGGCAAGATCAAGTGATGCCGCACCGGCCCGCCGAATACCTGCCGTCATCGGGAACAGGGACTTGAAAGAATCAAGATATTCATCCAGGCGTTCCTGCTCTTTAAAGGGAAAACCCGTGCCTAGTAATGCACCTTCAAGGTGTTTTTGCTTACTGACGCGCATGCGTTTGTTATTCAACATTGCACCTTCGCCCCGACTGGCGGTAAATAACTCCTGTCGTAAGGGGTCATAAACAACAGCCTGAACAAGTTCTCCCTGGTGTTGTAGTGCAATTGAAACTGCGTATTGTGGAAATCCATGTAGATAGTTTGTGGTGCCATCTAATGGGTCTATGATCCACAGATAGGGACTCTCACCCTGTTGGCCACTCTCTTCAGCCAGAATAGCATGATCCGGATATGAGTTACGGAGTGTGTTAATAATGGCCATTTCAGCATGTTTATCAACTTCGGTGACGAAGTCATTCCTACTTTTCCTGATCACCGGTAAATCCTGTACGTGATCAATTTGCCGTATAATTACGTCTCCTGCGGCACGTGCCGCACGGATTGCAATATTAAGCATGGGATTCATAGACGACTCCGAAAAAATAGCAAAAAAAATATTTAAGAATAATAATATGTTCCATTCTAATGGAACACAGGGTAATGGAACACTGGAAAATTACTTCAATATTGTTTATTGGGATAGATTTCTCACCCATATCGATTCGAAATGGTATGAGGGAGTAAGTTAAGTATTCGACAAATTAACGGGTGAGGGTTCGAAATGACAGAGGGATGATTGTCATTCAGAATGCTTTTTACTGTCTGTCATTCCGAATGAAGATGAGGAACCTTATGTGTATGAATAGTCATTCTATAGAAAACATCAGGGTGGTGATGGTTGAAACTACCCATCCGGGTAATATTGGTGCTGCGGCAAGAGCCATGAAGACCATGGGCTATAATAATCTCTATCTCGTGAAGCCAAAGATTTATCCAAATGCGGAGGCAACAGCGCGTGCCGCTGGTGCGGATGACATCCTCAGCAGGGTGGTTGTTTGCGATTCGCTTGAAGAGGCCTTGCAGGGATGTGTCACTGTAGTCGCAAGTACCGCCAGGCCACGATCCATTTCACATTCTGTCTTCACTCCACGTGAGTACGCACCAAAATTATCAGAAATGTTAAAACTCGGCACAGTGGCCCTGGTGTTCGGTCGAGAAAGTTCGGGATTGAGTAATGAAGAGCTGGAGTATTGTAACGTCATTTTACAGATACCAACGAATCCCGAGTTTAGTTCACTGAATGTGGCATCAGCAGTACAGATACTTTGTTACGAATTTAATCAGCTCTTACAATCAGATGCCGTAGATAAAATAGATAATGAAGAAAAAACAAGATTAGCGACTGCAGATGAAATGACTTATTTTTACGACCATCTGGAGCAAAGCATGATTGATGTTGGTTTTTTAAATCCTCAACAGCCAAGAAAACTCATGCGCAGGTTAAAATCTTTATTTAATCGTGCGCACATGGATGAAAATGAAGTGAGTATATTGCGAGGATTTCTGGCTGCGGTTCGGGAGTCAGTGACAAAAACCAAAAGTGACTGAAGGATTGCTTAACTAAAAAGGACTATGTCACTCCCTTCCTGTTTAACTTCAACCTTACCAATCTCCCATGCAGTTTCACCGGATGTCTTTAAAGATTGAATTGCTGCATCCTTATCTTTTTCTGCAACACAAACCACCATGCCCACACCGCAGTTGAAAGTACGATACATTTCCTGAGATTCGATATTCCCTTCAGTTTGTAGCCACTTGAAAATAGCAGGCAGTTCCCAGCTCCGGGTATCTATAGTCACCTGAACATTCTCAGGAATAACGCGTGGTAAATTTTCAGTTAGTCCGCCACCCGTAATGTGAGATAAGGTTTTCACATCACAGGTTTGAAAAAGTTGTTTAATGGCTGTGACATATATTTTTGTCGGCTCCAGCAGTACTTCCCCAAGCGTCCGTCCTTCGAATTCTGTTGCCAGGCTGTCATCGGAAACTTCCAGAACTTTGCGAATAAGGGAATAGCCATTGGAGTGTGGCCCACTTGAGGCAATGCCGATCAGGGTATCGCCAGCAGCAACAGTGCTGCCATCGATAATATCCGCACGTTCAACTGCACCGACACAAAAACCTGCGAGATCATATTCTCCTGCGGCGTACATGCCTGGCATTTCAGCTGTTTCACCGCCAATCAGGGCACAGTCCGAGATTTTGCAACCCTCTGCGATGCCATTAATCACATCACTTGCGGTATCAACATCCAGTTCGCCACAGGCGAAATAATCCAGGAAAAATAAGGGGCTGGCACCCTGGACAAGGATATCGTTGACACACATCGCCACAAGATCGATGCCTATAGTATTGTGTTGATTCATCTCGGTAGCGAGTTTTAGCTTGGTACCGACACCATCGGTCCCTGAGACCAGTACCGGATCCCTGTAATTCATGGCACCGATGTCAAAAAGCGCACCAAAACCACCGAGATTTCCCATCACACCCTTGCCATGGGTGGCTGAAGCTGATGATTTGATCCGATCTATCAGTCGATTTCCGCGGTCAATACTGACACCGGCATCCTGATAGCTAAGTTTTTGTGGTTTCTCGTTTTTCAAGGCGCAATGGTATCGGGGAGCTGCTTACATCGCAATCCCTGAAACATATTTCTTGCGGGGAACATCCGGGATGTTCGGGAACCTCTGATTAAGTCATGAATCGACATCTTGCAATTAAACTATCCGGCTTCTGCGTTGTAAAACTTCGCAATAGTCCTAATATTACGTGCGTTTCACGCCTTGAACCCGGATAGTTTAACCAGCAATCTATTCGACCCAGACTTAATCAGAGGTTCCTTACCCTTGACTTGTCATCGGCTCTTGAATAGCGTGCGTCATTATGAAAAGAATCCTGGTCAATATTTTAACAGTACTACTGTTCAGCACTGCATTTTCCTCCCCTGTAATTGTTCAGGCCGTCGTGGTCTCCGGTTTATATGAGGCCGAGGTTCCTGTATCTAACCAGTCAGCAAGTAGCAGGAAAAAGAACATGGCTGCCGTTTTACGTGTTGTCCTGATCAAGCTAACAGGTGATCGTTATGTCCCTTCTCGTAATGGGGTAACTGAATTATTGTTTGATGCGGATCAATATGTACAACAGTTTGAATACCGAACCAGGGAAAAAGCAGGTGGCCAACAACTCTATCTCTGGGCCAGATTTAATAGTGCATCTCTGAACAAGGTATTGCGTGAAGCAGCGATCCCGGCATGGGGCAGGGAGCGTCCTTCAACATTGGTCTGGCTGGCAGTGAGTGATGCCTCTGGTAGACGATTCTCTGGCTTGAGTGATGATTCTGGCTATGTGGAAAAAATGGAAGTACAGGCGAAGAACAGGGGTATCGTATTGGTGCACCCATTATTTGACCTGGAGGATACCGGTCAACTACAGGTCAGTGATATATGGGGCAGGTTTCAGGATCCGGTATTAGCTGCATCAAGGCGCTACAATGCTAATGTCGTTCTGACAGGCAGGCTTGAAGCAATTTCACCGGAATTATGGGAGGCACATTGGGTAGCCTACGTTGATGAAAATGCGTTCACCTGGGTCACCCAGGGCAACCTGGCGGAAACTGTGATTATTGAAGGTGTTGATGGTCTGGCAGATACATTGGCAGAACGATATGGCCAGGCGGGCACCTATACGCAGTCAGGAGAGCTGGAGATTCTTGTCAATGATATTACCGATTACAACCAGTACGCAAAGGTATTAAATTATCTCGAATCCTTGAATTCAGTGACCAGAGTTGAAGTTAAGGAGGTAGATCAGGATAGCGTCATCTATCTCCTGACAACCCAGGCAGATGCCTCAGTGATATCAAGGGCAGTTGGTTTGGGTCAAACCCTGGAACAGATAAGTTCAAGTAGTTATCGATTGGTGCAATAGGCATGGTAGCAACAGGAACAGTGCCAATAGGTATATATACCTATTGGCATATATGCAAGAACAGCGCGATATGAATCAGCCACTTTCGGGGGGGCAGATCCCGCTGCAATTTGGTTTTCGTGAAACTGCAGATTTCGAGCATTTTATCGAAGGTCCTAACTCAGAAGCGTGCATGGTCAGTCGATCTATTGCACTTGGAGAAACGGTTCACAGTATTTATCTTTGGGGACAGGCTGCCAGCGGCAAGTCTCATTTACTTCAAGCCGTGTGTAATCTGGCAAGTCAACACGATCTGAATATTGCCTATATCCCGTTGAATCAGCATACTGAATTCAGTCCGGAAATGCTGGAAGGGCTGGAACACCTGGCCATGGTCTGCGTTGATGATGTTGATTGTATTGCCGGGCAAGAGGCCTGGGAACAGGCCCTGTTTCATTTGTACAATCGCTTGAGAGAGCAACAAAAACCCTTGTTGATGACGGGTTGTGTAGGGCCCAGAGATCTGGCGTTTCAATTACAGGATCTGAAATCCAGGGTCAGTTGGGATTTGACCTATCACCTGCAAGCCTTGTCCGATAAAGATAAAATTAATCTGTTACAAAAAAGAGCCAATACGCGAAACTTTGAAATTCCAGAAGAGGTTGCGGCATATCTGGTCAGGAATGTGCAGCGTGATTTGCCTTCATTATTGGAACTACTGGATAAATTCGATCAGGCAACACTCACTGAACAGAGAAAACTGACTATCCCATTTGTAAAAACGCTGATACAGAATTAGCGGTTTAGTGTTTTCGCTACTTCAGCAAGTCGCTTGCCCAGGGCAAAACAAAGTCTTTTTTCCTCTACACTCAACTCAAGTGCATCATCCTGTCCTGCCGTATGACTGGCACCATAGGGTGTGCCACCAGTGGTGGTAGTGATAAGTTCAGGTTCGCTGTAGGGAATACCAAGAATCATCATGCCATGATGTAACAAAGGCAACATCATGGACAGCAGCGTACTTTCCTGACCACCATGAAGACTCGCTGTCGATGTAAATACCGCGGCAGGTTTGCCAATCAAAGTCCCTGATAGCCAGGCATCACTGGTACCGTCGAGAAAATATTTCAGGGGTGCCGCCATGTTCCCGAATCGGGTCGGGCTGCCTAATGCAAGTCCCGCACATTGCGCCAAATCTTCCTGTTGCACATAAGGAGGACCATCTTCCGGGATGCTGTCTTCGCTGGCTTCACATAGTGTCGAAACCGCAGGCACGGTACGTATTCTTGCCCGGACTCCCTTTACGGACTCAATGCCTCGGCCAACATGCTCCGCCATACTGGCGACATTACCGTGGCGGCTATAATAAAGAACAAGTATCTCTGTCATAGTGTCCTGTCATGGTTTTATGGGCTAGAGCCAATGTTTATAAAATATCGAGGACGCTTTCCGGTGGTCTGCCTATGGCTGCCTTGCCATTGTTTACCACCACGGGTCGTTCGATCAAAATTGGATGTTCCACCATCGCCGCGATTATTTCATCTTCAGACAAACTTGTATCGTCAAGACCGGCCTCTTTATAGGCGCTTTCACCTTTGCGTAACAGATCTCTGGCCGGGATCTTCAGATAAGATAATATTTGTTTCAAAGTCCCGGCATCCGGGCTGGCTTTCAGATATTCGATGATTTCAATATCTACATTTTGCTGGTTCAGGATCTCCAGTGTTTGTCTGGATTTTGAACAACGGGGATTATGATATATGGTGACACTCATAGTGATTTCTCGTTTATTATGAATGGGTGAAGCATAGGTAAAGATTCAGGATATGTCATCAAAGAATACGACAATCAGTTATTTATTTTCAATCGCCAGATCTTTTGTGATTTGGCTATTTTATTTCGTTCGTTATGTCTTTCAGCAGTTTTTCGCCGGTCGTACCATGGAATCTGCTTCCTCACTGGCCTATACGACACTTCTGTCACTGGTGCCCCTGATAGCTGTGATGTTCAGCTTTTTTAGTAACATGTCTGTATTCAAGGATATCAGTGAAATCATCCAGGAATTTGTCTTCAATAATTTTGTTCCAAGCTTTGGGCAAACGATTCGGGATTACCTGATAAGTTTTTCCATCAAGGCCTCGCAACTCACAACAACTGGCATCATTCTGCTGGTGATCATTGCCTTGATGCTGATGCACACGATCAATAGAGCATTGGACAATATATGGCAAATCAAGAAGCAACGTCATTTGATTGCCCGATTTCTGGTCTATTGGGCAATCCTGACCCTGGGACCGGTGTTGATTGGTATCGGTCTTTACTCAACATCCTATTTACTTGCACTACCGATGCTTGAGAATGTTGATAGTGCGATAAACATCAAATCCAGGTTGCTGACATTAATGCCGTTTATTACCAGCAGTATCGCGTTTACTCTATTGTATGTTCTGGTACCGAATACCCATGTAAACAGAAGACATGCGATTGCAGGTGGCGTCACTGCAGCTGTCTTATTTGAACTGGCCAAGTATACCTTTGGCCTGTATGTAAAATCCGTTCCTACCTATACCTTGATCTATGGTGCCATGGCGGTCATACCCATGTTTCTCATCTGGATTTATGTTTCCTGGCTAATTGTATTACTTGGTGCACAAATCAGTTACAGCCTCTCGGTATTTCGAATGGAAGATATTGGTAAACACCATTCTGAATCCCGCTGGGGATTTCTCGATGCTTACCAGATTATTGGAGAGTTATGGTTAGCGCAAAAGCAGGGGACAGGAAGCTCAGTGATGCAATTAAAAAGATCAGGTGTTCGAATTTCTCACGTATCCATGAACGAAATTTTTGACATCCTTATCAAGGCAAATTGGGTGAAGAGGAATTCATCAGGTCAATGGCATCTGATCAGGGACCTCGGTGAATTAACACTGATGGATCTCTATAAAATATTACCCTGCAAGTTACCCGATAATATGGACAGACCCGCTAATAAATGGCAGAAATCTTTACAGGGGGTACTTGCTGATTGTGATGCAGGTATGGCTGTGGCTCTGGCGATACCAGTGAGCAAGGCATTGAGATACTCTGAGTGAAAAGCCGGGCTAGATTATTTTATAATTGAATTGTTCGAAATAGTTGCCGGTCTCTAACAGTTTTTCCGTAGTCACCCGGTAGGTTTTGTCCTGGTGAATGATTTCAAGTTGTCTCTGTGGAGCATACAAACCTCTAGACGTAATGACACTCACATTGACCCCCGTTTTTGGATCTCCCGTTAAAAAACCACGCCTTTTTACGCATATTGATGGGTTACCCGAGAGTGCCTTGATGGTTACCGTCTGGGCATGGGGGGAAAGTGTTTGAATACCTGCCTTGTAGTTATTTTGTTGTCTGACCATTAACCAGCGTACGACACCTAGCACCCAGGTATTCTGAGGATTATTAGTCTTTGGTTTCAGGCCAACAAGGTCACCAACCCGTATTGCTTTAGCAGGTTGACCGGTTTTCCAGATACAAAAGCCGTTTGAGCCCTGGTCAGTCAGCTCCCATTGTTCGCTATTGTATGTAACTGATCGTAGCGATTCGTGTTCATCTCCCTCTACCCCCACAGAAATAGCTGTATCCTGGTATGGATCTGCTTTTTGCGCCATATCATTTTCATCATTATGGAAGTAGTAACAGGCATTCATTCCAGCGGCGATATCTATTTTTCCTGCTGCTACCTTGCGAGGGAAATAGCGTTGTGCGGGCAGTCCCCAGGACTTGCCCAAATCAACAAGCATTTTAGTTGCAGTATTTTTTGAGAGAAGAAAATTATTATCAGTTGTCTTTCCTGATTCCAGGGTTTGCAAATAATTCTGTGCGACGTCCCTTAATGAGTTTGCGTCCAGTAATAAATGGTGTTGATTTGCCAGACTGTTTTCGAATTTACTATAGGAAACAGGCGGTATATCTTCCTGTGTATTGACAACAAAATAGCCGGCTGGATTTTTTACCTCGGCAAAGGCTTGTAACTGGGCATGCACAGCCCAGAGACTGAGTTGTTCATAGAGTTCCCATATGCCCCCATAGGGTAAATGCAGAGGGTCTGATAGTGATGCCAGCAGGATTTGTTTATAGGTGTTTTCTATGGTGGTTGTCGTACTTGATTCGCCAAGTGTATCAGTTGCTGTGTGTTTCTGGCCGATACCAGATGCAAACCCGTACAATGAGTTTATTTCATGCCAGACCTTTTTTGGCACCGGGCTATATTCTATAAAACTGTATATCAGGGCATGCGACAGATAAACCATCGACATTAATGCCTGTTGTGTTGGGGATTTTGCCTGTCCAAACAGAGACGTTGAATCCAGAACATCCCTTACTGTGATTTTGCAGGCGTGTGACAATTGGATGGCATATTGCTTCATGTCCTGGGCTGCTGAGGTATGCTGACCTTTTTTGAAAGTCGTTTGCCTGCTTAAAATTCTTATTTGTGTCTCGATGTAATAATCGTATGAACGATGATACAGCGTTACCAGTTCAAATCGTCGAGCAGCTTTCATTGGAACCTTGTTCGTGGCCTTGACAGCTTCAGTCAATATGGAAACAGTCTTATGAAAGTCTGCATATGGCAGTGTCTCGAGCCAGTCTTCGATGTAGGCGGGTCGAGTTTCAATTACTAATTCTCGCCCTTTTTTTCGCATGGGCAGGTTATTTTGTTCGATGGACACGAAAATTCCCGTAAGCTTGTATTATTTATGACAGCTCTTTTCTCAATAGAGAAGCAGTCAGGATTTACTACAATATACGACTCTGATTGCCAACTGACAAATTATATATATAGAATTATTTATGAATAAGGGCATACATTGCTTTGTAACAGGCCGGGTGCAGGGTGTTTGCTTTCGTATGTATACGCAGCAACAAGCAGAGAACAAGGGTTTGACTGGCTGGGTGAGAAATCTACCGGATGGTCGGGTTGAGCTGATGGCATTTGGTAATCAACAACAGCTGGATGAACTAAACCACTGGTTGAAATCCGGGCCAAGCATGGCTCAGGTGTCAAATCTGCAATGTGAAACCATTGATTACCAGGATTTTGAAGAATTTAGTGTTCGTTAGACAGTGTATTTATGCTCTGGCCAGTTGGCTTTTAATAAAATCAGTCACTTCACTTAGCTGGATGTCAGTGTTTTCAGAATCTGTGCGTGATCTGTATTCGATGGTGCCAGCATCAAGTCCCCGTTCGCCAAAGGTGAGGCGATGTGGGATACCGATTAATTCAGCATCCGAGAACATAACTCCCGGGCGTTCTTTACGGTCATCCAGCAGTACTTCTATCCCCGCGTCTTGTAGTTCCTGGTAAAGCCCCATGACAGCATCGCGCAGGCGTTGTGATTTATGCATGTTGATTGGCACCAGTGATATATGAAATGGTGCTATTGCAACAGGCCAGATAATGCCATTTTCATCATGATTCTGTTCGATGGCGGCGGCCACTATTCTGGATACACCAATCCCGTAGCAGCCCATGATTAAAGTCTGGGAGTCGCCATTTTTATCCAGGCAGGTCGCCTTCATCGCCGCACTGTATTTTTTGCCTAATTGAAAGATATGGCCAACCTCTATGCCCTTGGCAATATCGAGTTTGCCGGATCCATCTGCTGCCGGCTCACCTTTTACAATATTGCGAATATCGACACCCTCTGGTTCAGGCAGGTCACGTCCCCAGTTAACGCCGGTCAGATGCTTGCCGTCTTCATTGGCGCCACAGACAAAATCTGCAACATGCAGCGCACTGTGGTCAACGATGACAGGAATATTGATATTAACCGGGCCTATAGAGCCAGGTGTGCAATTTAACGATTTTTTAATTTCTTCGGCACTGGCAAACTCAAGCGGTATTTCAACGGCAGGTATTTTTTCTGCCTTGACCTTGTTGAGTTCGTGATCGCCCCTGAGTACCAGGGCGACGAGTGATTCATTCTGCCCCTTTACTACCAGTGTTTTGATGCATTTATCAGCACTGATATTCAGAAACTGGCTGAGCTCTTCAATAGTATGTTGATCTGGTGTATCAACTGTCGCCAGGGTTGCTTCAGGCGCATTACGTTCACCTTCAGGCATCGGTGCCTCGGCAAGTTCAATATTCGCGGCATAGCTTCCTTCTTCATTGAAGACAATCTGGTCTTCCCCGGAATCGGCCAGCACGTGGAATTCATGTGAGGCATTACCACCGATATTGCCACTGTCGGCCTGCACCGCACGGAATTTCAAACCCAGTCGTTCAAAAATTCGGGTATAGGTGGAAAACATTTCATCATATGTTTCTTGCAGTGATTCTTCTGTCAGATGAAAAGAATAGGCATCTTTCATCAGGAATTCACGCGCACGCATGATGCCAAAACGGGGCCTGACTTCGTCACGAAACTTGGTCTGTATCTGGTAAAAATTGGCCGGTAGCTGTTTATAGCTTCTGATTTCCTTGCGGATCAGGTCGGTAATGATTTCTTCATGTGTAGGGCCCAGGCAAAAATCTCGCTGGTGCCTGTCCTGGATGCGTAATAATTCAGGCCCATATTGATCCCAGCGACCCGATTCCTCCCAGAGTTCTGCCGGTTGGACACCCGGCATCAGCAACTCCTGGGCACCGGTACGATCCATTTCTTCACGAATAATTGCCTCTACCTTGCGCAATACGCGTAGACCCATGGGTAGCCAGGTATATATACCGGAGGCTATCCGGCGGATCATACCTGCTCGCAGCATTAGCTGGTGGCTGATGATTTCGGCTTCGGCAGGGGCCTCCCTCAGGGTGGCGATTAAATATTTGGAAATTTGCATCGAGTCTCTGCTGTTAAAATATTTTGGACGCGTATCTTAGCTTATTTCCAGGTAGTTTGGGTATAAGTGGGCCCGAGGGTGAATTCTCGATTTTTTCTGCATAGCGGGTAAAAGTTTTCCCTTTTGTGCATGGCACAACTTGACCTGAAGCAAGAATATCAGTAACTTTCCGAGGTTTACACTTACGAAAACTAAAACCAACAGGAAACAGGATATTGGGCAAGTCAAAAGAGGTGCTTAGAGGGGCGGAAATTTTTATTCGTGCCCTGAAAGATGAGGGGATCAAACATTTGTTTGGTTATCCCGGTGGCTCCGTTTTACATATCTACGATGCATTGTATAAGCAGGATGATGTTGAGCATATCCTTGTGCGTCATGAGCAGGGTGCAACACACGCTGCCGATGCCTATGCGCGTGCGACAGGTGAACCTGGTGTGGTTTTGGTGACTTCTGGCCCGGGGGCGACCAATTGTGTGACCGGTATCGCCACTGCTTATATGGATTCTATTCCTCTGGTTGTTTTCACCGGCCAGGTACCAACGCATCTGATCGGTAATGATGCTTTTCAGGAGGTCGATGCCGTTGGCGTGACCCGTCCTTGCGTGAAACACAACTTCCTGGTGAAGAATGTTGAAGACCTGGCCGCCACCATCAAAAAGGCATTTTATGTTGCGACCACGGGTCGTCCGGGGCCTGTGGTTGTGGATATTCCTAAAGATATCACTGCTGATAGTTGCGAATATGAATATCCAAAGAGTGTGGATATGCGTTCCTACAAACCTGTTATGAAAGGTCACACAGGCCAGATGAAGCGTGCGGTTGAGTTGATCGCCTCTGCCAAAAGACCAATGATTTACTCAGGCGGCGGTGCCATCCTTTCGAATGCCGATAAAGAACTGACATCATTTACCCGTAAATTGGGTTTCCCTATTACCAATACCTTGATGGGTCTGGGAGCTTATCCCGGCACGGACAAACAATTCGTCGGCATGCTGGGAATGCATGGTACTTATGAAGCAAACATGGCAATGCATCAATGTGATGTCCTGATCGCCATTGGTGCCCGCTTTGATGATCGTGTCACGGGAGATCTGGAACAATTTTGTCCTTCTGCAAAGATCATCCATATTGATATAGATCCATCTTCTATCTCCAAGAACATTCCGGTTGATATTCCCATTGTTGGTGACGTAAAGCACGTTCTGCGAGATTTGTCTGCATTACTGGATAGCCGGAAAGATCTGCCGACGGCAAAAGATCTGGAACCGTGGTGGGATCAGATTAAAGAATGGCGGGGAATCGATTGTCTTAAATATGATCGCGAGAGTGAAATTATCAAGCCACAGTTCGTTGTTGAAAAATTATATGAGCTGACTAAAGGTGATGCCTACATTACTTCAGATGTCGGGCAGCATCAGATGTGGGCGGCGCAGTATTACAAGTTCGATAAACCAAGGCGTTGGATCAACTCAGGTGGTTTAGGCACGATGGGATTTGGATTACCGGCAGCCATGGGTGTTAAAAAGGCCTTTCCTGATGAAACAGTTGCCTGCATCACAGGTGATGCAAGTATTGTTATGTGTTTACAGGAGCTATCCACCTGCCTGCAATACGGAATTCCATTTACCGTAATTAACCTGAACAATCGTTACATGGGCATGGTTCGACAGTGGCAGGAATTTTTCTATGAGAGTCGTTATTCGCATTCTTATATGGAGGCCTTGCCAGATTTTGTAAAATTGGCCGAAAGTTATGGACACATTGGTATGCGCATTGAAAAATCTGCCGATGTTGAATCAGCATTGAAAGAAGCGCTGAATGAAAAAGAAAAAGTGGTGTTCATAGATTTTATTACTGATGAAACAGAAAACGTATACCCGATGATTGCTGCAGGTAAAGGGCATCATGAAATGCACCTGTCACCAAACAGAGAGTTGGCCTGATCATGAGACATATACTTTCCTTATTGATGGAAAATGAAACTGGTGCATTGTCACGCGTCGCCGGTCTGTTTTCAGCGCGTGCATACAATATTGAATCACTGACGGTTGCACCAACAGAAGATCCTACCGTTTCACGCATGACTTTGGTGACCTCGGGTTCAGATGAGGTGATAGAGCAGATCACCAAGCATCTGAATAAACTGGTTGATGTGATCAAGGTCATAGACCTGAATGAGAGTCGTCACATTGAGCGAGAACTGATGTTGATCAAATTGCAGGCCAAAGGTAAAAACCGGGAAGAAATCAAACGCCTGGTTGATATTTTCCGTGGTCGAATTATTGATGTCACAGAGAATACTTACACTATCGAGATGACAGGTGCTGGAGATAAGCTGGATGCCTTTATCAATGCATTGGACGAGAAAGACATTCTGGAAGTAGTGCGTTCCGGTATCTCGGGTATTGCCCGGGGTGATAAGGCAATTCAGTAGTTTCAGATCATTCACCTGAATATTTCGTTAGGGAATATTTTATTAGATTTTAATTTTAATTATTATTTTGAGAACCAGAGATTATGAATATTTATTACGATAAAGATGCAGACCTTGAACTGATTAAAGCCATGAAAGTCGCAGTTATTGGTTATGGTTCACAGGGGCACGCTCATGCGAATAACCTGAAAGATTCTGGCGTAGATGTTTGTGTCGGTTTGCGTTCAGGTTCCAGTTCTACTGCTAAGGCAGAAGCAGCCGGCCTGGCAGTGAAATCAATCGAAGATGCAGTGGCCTGGGCTGATGTCGTTATGATACTTGCACCGGATGAGTTTCAAGCTGACTTGTACAAAAATGAAGTTGAGCCAAATTTGAAGCAGGGCGCAGCTCTGGCTTTTGCACATGGCTTTAATGTGCATTTTGATCTTATTGAATTACGAGATGATCTGGATGTCATCATGATTGCCCCGAAAGCGCCGGGACACACAGTTCGTAGCGAATTCGTAAGAGGCGGTGGTATTCCTGATTTGATCGCAGTCAAGCAAGATAAATCGGGTCAGGCAAAAGCTATTGCCTTATCTTATGCGTCGGCAATTGGTGGTGGTCGAACAGCCATTATTGAAACAACTTTCAAAGATGAAACAGAAACTGATTTGTTCGGTGAGCAGACAGTTTTATGTGGCGGTACTACAGCCCTGGTCCAGGCAGGTTTTGAAACTCTGGTCGAAGGTGGTTATCCGCCGGAGATGGCATATTTTGAATGTCTTCACGAGCTGAAGCTTATCGTTGATCTGATGTACGAAGGCGGCATTGCCAATATGCGTTATTCTATTTCCAATACGGCTGAGTACGGCGATGTAACTCGTGGGCCACGGATTGTAAATGAGCAAACCAAGGCAGAAATGAAAAAGATACTTTCTGAAATTCAAAGTGGTGAGTTTGCAAAAGAGTTTGTTGCTAATGTGGGCAGCTTACCTGCTCGTAGGGAAGAAATGAAAAAACATGAAATAGAAGTTGTAGGTGAAAAACTGCGTTCGATGATGCCGTGGATTACAGCTAATAAACTGGTTGATACGGATAAGAACTAAAACCTGTAGTCTTCTCAAGACAGTTTTGTGATAGATTTTATTGATAAGGCCCCGTACCCGTTAGCGGGCCTTTGTTTTTTCAGGATTAATAATGCCCAGTAACCGTCATCCATTTATTGCCAAAGAAGGCTGGTTACTGCTGATCGTGTTGGCCGGCCTGATTTTTCTGGCATTTAATTTTATCAACACCGCTATCGCAGTTATTCTGGCGACAGTCTTTTGCCTGTTCCTGTTTTTATTAAGAGATCCGCAACGAACCATTCCATCTTTACCGCTGGCTATTCTCAGTCCGGTAGAAGGAAGGGTTGTAGAGGTTGACGAGATAGATGACCCCTGGACCAGTAAGCAGGGACTTAATCGACAGGCGAGGAGAATCAGGCTAAAAATGTCGAGCCTTGATGTGTTCTCTTTTCGTAGTCCTGTTGAAGGCAAGGTGATGGAGCAATGGTCAGAGAAATGCGAGGCAGAGAACGGACAACGTAAATATGCTTTCTGGATCAGAACCGATGAGGGTGATGATGTTGTTACCGTCTTCAGCCTAAGACCTTGTGCTGCTATCTGTTTTCGAATCTATATTCAATCGGGTGAACGACTTGGTCAGGGACAAAGATGCGGATTCCTGTATTTTGGTGGTACGGTTGATGTATTTATCCCTGCAAGTTCAAAACTGCAAGTTGAACCTGGTCAACCGATTACCTCAGGGGAAGGTGTTCTTGCCTGTCTCGTCCACAATAAGCCAGTGAGTCTGGTTAATGATAATAATCCTCATGGTAAAGATATCGTTGCGGGGGATGCTGTTTAGCGACAGAAGTTCATACCCAAACTACTTGGAAATGCAGGATTCAGAGTTCAGTCAGAAAGTCAGAGCAAGGCACAACTCGCAGTGAATGACTGGTCCTTCATAAGAGTTGTAACGCGGCACTGGCTTTCTGACTGAGCTCCCACAGGGCATGATGAAAAGCAGCCATCTTCATCGTTATAAAACCTTGGACTAGAATGGCTAGTCCTGCGGCTTTATGCCTTGATTATGATTACTTTTCAACTTGCTGAAACTTGCATTTCCAAGTAGTTTGGGTATAAGACTGACAACATAGTCAAACAAGGCAGAAAACATTTGAAACGTCGTCGCGGTATTTATCTCCTTCCTAACCTGTTCACCACAGCCGGCCTGTTTGCCGGTTTCTATGGCATTGTTTCAGCCATGAATTCACAATTTGAAAGTGCTGCCATCGCAATATTTGTTGCCATGATCATGGACGGACTGGATGGTCGTATTGCCCGTTTAACAAATACCCAGTCAGATTTCGGTGTTGAGTACGATAGCCTGGCAGACATGGTTTCGTTTGGTCTGGCGCCTGCATTAATAGTGTATCAGTGGGCCCTGTCTGGTATGGGTAAACTGGGTTGGCTTGCAGCATTTATTTATACAGCATCGACCGCGCTCAGACTGGCCCGCTTTAACACGCAAGCTGCCAGCGTAGACAAACGATTTTTCCAGGGTTTACCCAGTCCTGCTGCCGCTGCCCTGGTCGCAGGGATGATTTGGTTGGGAGAAACGCAGGAACTTGTAGAGGTCACAAATCTGACCATCATTGCATTTCCTGTCACAGTGCTGGCTGGAATACTGATGGTCAGTAATATCCGGTTTTACAGTTTCAAGGAAGTAGATCTTAAAGGTCGCGTTCCCTTCGTCGGAATATTGCTTCTGGTATTGTTGTTTGTGTTTATTGCCAGCGAACCGCCACTGGTGCTATTTTCTATCTCATTGGTCTATGCCATTTCAGGGCCGGCAATGACCTTGCTGTTTATTCGTAAACATCGTGCGGCGAGAAAACTTCAGGAATCTCCCGACAAGCAAGACTAGAAAGGCAAGACCAGGCAGGACAAACAAGGCGGGCAAGACTGATTTCCGAAACCTGCCAGCAGATTCTTTCCAATAAAAAACTTGCAATAGCTGCAAGTGTCGTTATATTTCGCACTGTAATGAAGATTTTCAATCAAAATTATCAGTTCAATGACCAAACCGGATTATCATTCGGTGCATTGCTACGTCTGCTGCCCTGCCGGGCAAAATAAACCACCTCATAGTTAGATCCCAATAGTGTTCGTGTGTTACACACGACAAATTCGTGTATGGTTTCACGTCCATACTGTAGTATGGATGCAGGTTTCGGAGCAGGAAAATGCAAGACAAATTAATAATATTTGATACAACACTTCGTGATGGAGAGCAAAGCCCTGGTGCATCAATGACCAGGGATGAGAAGGTTCGGATCGCCAGGGCGCTGGAGCGCATGAAGGTTGATATCATTGAGGCAGGCTTCCCGATAGCCAGTCCGGGTGATTTCGAGGCCGTACATCAGGTCGCTGAGGTAATTCAGGACAGTACGGTTTGTGGGCTTGCGCGCGCCCTGGATAAAGATATCGACAGGGCGGCGGCGGCTTTAAAGCCGGCGCGATCCTCAAGAATTCATACCTTTCTTGCGACATCACCTATCCACATGAGAGAAAAATTGCGCATGACGCCTGATCAGGTTGTGGAACAGGCTGTGCATGCGGTCAAGCGTGCGCGCAAGTATACAGATAATGTTGAATTTTCACCTGAAGATGCCGGTCGTTCAGAACTGGATTTCTTGTGCCGCGTTTTGGAGGCAGTGATCGATGCTGGTGCGACAACAGTCAATATTCCGGATACGGTAGGTTATAACCTGCCCCAGCAGTTTGGTGAATTGATCAAACAATTGATTGAAAGGATACCGAATTCTGACAAGGCAGTCTTCTCGGTGCATTGTCATAATGACCTGGGTTTGGCGGTTGGTAACTCACTTTCTGCAGTCATGAATGGGGCCAGACAGGTTGAATGTACCATCAATGGTTTGGGTGAACGCGCCGGTAATGCGTCACTGGAGGAGATTGTCATGACAGTGCGTACGCGTCAGGATGTATTTCCATGTGATACGACTCTGGATACTACGCAAATCATGACTTGTTCACGTCTGGTTTCAAGTGTGACGGGTTTCCCTGTGCAACCGAACAAGGCCATCGTCGGTGCCAATGCCTTTGCCCATGAAGCGGGCATTCATCAGGATGGTGTACTCAAAAGCCGCGAGACTTACGAAATCATGCGCGCTGAAGATGTAGGTTGGAACGCCAATAGAATGGTATTGGGGAAACATTCAGGGCGTAATGCATTTAAATCCAGGTTATCTGATTTGGGAACAGAGTTTGAACGCGAAGAAGATTTAAACGCAGCGTTCAG
Source organism: Gammaproteobacteria bacterium (assembly GCA_003645215.1). GTDB lineage: Bacteria > Pseudomonadota > Gammaproteobacteria > Eutrophobiales > Eutrophobiaceae > SMWN01. Next base: position 27,823 of record QNEM01000001.1, on the reverse strand, counting down.
TCGTTTTAAGGATCTTGCAGACAAGAAGCATGAAATCTTCGATGAGGATCTACAGGCATTGGTTACTGATACCTTGCACGAAGCCACCCTGGAGCGGATCAAACTTGTTTCCATGAAAGTGAATTCGGAAACAGGTGAAACCCCGGTTGCAGAGGTGACCCTGACTGTTGATGGTGAAGAAAAACAAGCCAGTGCGGATGGCAGTGGGCCAGTCGATGCTACATTCAAGGCCATCGAATCAGTGGTGGATAGTGGTTGTAAACTGGAACTTTACTCGGTGAGTAATATTACTACCGGGACAGATTCGCAAGGAGAGGTCACGGTCAGGGTTGATATGGACGGTCGAGTCATCAACGGACAAGGTGCAGACACAGACATTATTATCGCTTCTGCGAAGGCCTATATCAATGCATTGAACAAGGCCCAGGTTCAGACTGAACGGGCACATCCCCAAGTTTGATATTAAGGGTCTGATAGCAATATGAGTTTGACACAATCACAGGAATATTATCTGCAGACCATGGGTGTGGATGTGTATTGGTCAAAGGACAGGCTCATTGCCGATCCTGTTTCTATTCCTGTAGTCGAGACCGAGTTTGAAGAAAATGAAGCCTGGGGAGATCTTCGACAACGCGTTGCAAAGTGTCAACAATGTGAGCTGCATCGAGGACGGAAACAGACGGTGTTTGGTGTGGGGGACCATAATGCTGACTGGTTGATCATTGGCGAGGCACCGGGTGCTGAAGAAGATAAACAGGGCGAGCCCTTTGTTGGCCGTGCTGGAAAATTACTTAACAGCATGTTGCTGGCCTGTGGTCTGCAAAGAGAGCAGGTCTTTATCGCAAATATTCTGAAGTGTCGTCCACCAAACAATCGGGATCCGCATGCGCAAGAGGTTGCTGCGTGCTCGGCTTATCTGCGACAGCAGATTGATCTCATTCAACCGAAGATTATTCTGGCAGTTGGTCGTATTGCTGCGCAAAATCTGCTGCAAACAGAAACACCCATAGGCAAGATGCGCGGCCAGCAATATGAATATGCTGATACAGGGATTCCTGTAGTGGTGACATATCACCCGGCTTATTTATTACGTTCGCCACGTGAAAAGCGAAAATCATGGCAGGATCTGCAAATGGCGATGCGCGTTTACAAGAAAACAATTCATCAGGAAACAAAATGAGTGCAGTCTTGAAACAGGCAACTATCGTTTTTCGTCCCATGTCAGGAATGGACCTGGAACATATCATGGAGATCGAAGAAGGTGTTTATGAATTTCCCTGGTCGATTGGTATTTTTCAGGACTGTTTGAATGTCGGTTATTGCTGCTGGGTTCTTGAGCAGGACGATAAGGTTGCCGGCTATGGCATCATGTCCGTGTTGGCGGGTGAAGCGCATATCCTGAATCTCTGTATCAGGTCTGAGTTGCAGAACAATGGACTGGGCAAGGAGATGATTGATTACCTGATTGATCTGGCAAAAGCACACAATGCAGATGTCATGTTTCTTGAAGTGCGACCTTCAAATGGCCAGGCAATAAAAATCTATGAAAAATCAGGTTTTGATGAAGTAGGCAATCGCAAAGATTATTATCCTGCCAAATTTGGTCGTGAAGATGCCCTTATTTTAGCCAAACAATTAACAGATAAGATGTAAATAAATAACGAGTAATATCAGTGACCACAAAATTAAATAAAGAAGATTTTCCAACGATTGAAGCGCATGTTGGCAATACACCACTGGTCAGATTGCAGCGGTTGCCTGGTGATACCAGCAATATCATCATGGCCAAGCTGGAAGGTAATAATCCTGCAGGTTCAGTCAAAGACAGGCCCGCAATGAGTATGATCAAACATGCGGAGGCGCGAGGTGATATCAAACCCGGTGATACCCTGATTGAGGCAACCAGTGGTAATACAGGTATCGCATTGGCCATGGCGGCAGCCATCAAGGGCTACAAAATGATTTTGATCATGCCTGAACATATGAGTGAAGAACGACGCGCGGTGATGAAGGCCTTTGGTGCGGAGATCATCCTGACGCCAGAAGAAGGTAGCATGGAGGCGGCAATAGATCTTTCACGTGAAATGGAGGCAGATAAAAAAGGCATCGTACTCGATCAATTTTCAAATCAGGATAATCCCTTATCTCATTACGAAGGTACAGGTCCTGAAATCTGGCGTGATACCCATGGCAAGATCACGCACTTTGTCAGTTCCATGGGGACTACGGGAACCATCATGGGCACATCACGCTACCTCAAGGAACAAAATCCTGAGATTCAGATCGTCGGTGTACAGCCCATTGAAGGTGCACAAATCCCCGGTATTCGACGCTGGCCAAAAGAATATCTGCCGAAGATTTATGATGAAACAAGGGTGGATCGAATTATCGATGTCGAACAGGGTGAAGCAGAGGAAACTACCATTGCCCTGGGTCGGGAAGAAGGTATCTTTGCCGGAATTTCTTCCGGGGGTGCAATCGCTGCGGCATTGAAACTTTCAGCAGAGCTTGAAAATGCGTTGATCGTTACCATCGTCTGCGACCGTGGTGATCGTTATCTCTCTACTGATGTTTTTAAATCCCTGGTGTAGAAACCTGACCTTATACTATGGATCTATAAAATAGAATAAAAAATGAATCTACTGATATTTGATATTGAAACAGTTCCGGATACGGACTCTGCAAGAAAGTTTCAGGACATGGAAGGTTTGTCGGATGCAGAGGTTGCCGAATCCATGTTTGCTCAACGTCGGCAACAAACAGGCGGCAGTGATTTCATTCGGCATCATCTGCAAAGGATTGTTGCTATCTCGGTGGTTCTCAGGACATCAGATAATTTAAGCGTATGGTCTTTAGGTGATACTGATTCATCTGAAGCAGATATCATTCAACGATATTTTGATGGTATTGATCGTTATACCCCAAGACTGGTTTCCTGGAATGGCAGTGGTTTTGATCTGCCGGTCTTGCATTATCGAACACTATTGCATGGCATCAATGCCGCTCGCTATTGGGAAACCGGTGGCGATGATAAAAATTTTAAATGGAATAATTACATCAGTCGTTTTCACGATAGACACACAGATCTGATGGATGTCATTGCTGGATATAACCCTCGCGCCAATGCCCCCTTAACAGAAATTGCGACGATGTTGGGTTTTCCGGGCAAGATGGGCATGGACGGTAGTAAGGTCTGGGACAATTACCTTGCGGGGAATATCGAAGGTATTCGAAATTATTGCGAAACCGATGTACTCAATACTTACCTGGTTTATCTGCGTTTCGAACTCATGCGCGGGCAGAAATCAGCGACCGCTTATGAGGCAGAATGCGAACGTGTTAGAGACATGTTGCAGGAAGAAGGTCATCCACATCTACTTGAATTCGCAAGCGCCTGGAAATAAGAATACATCCTGCAAATATTTTTCACTCCTATCGTTATATATACCCGTGATACCTGAAAATGCACATTCATAGCACGCCCGTTTTTATCCATGGCAGCGTTGCTCCTCTTTGCAGGGGGTGGCCATACGCATCGTCGCGCCTTGCCCTGAATAAAAACAGACACACTCTGAACACGCATTTCCAAGTATCACGGGTATGGACGAATAGATGTTCAATCAGAATTTTAATTATCACAAATTATGGCAAGACGACGTAGAAGAAAACTTCCGCAAGAACCCGTTTCTGCAAAGATAGAATCTCTTTCTCATGAAGGCCGGGGCATTGCGCGTGTTGAGGGTAAAACGGTCTTTGTTAATGGTGCATTGCCGGGTGAAGATGCGCTGTTCCAGTATAAAAAGCAGCGCCCTAAATATGATGAAGCACATGCACTGGAGATTACCAATCCGGCAGCAGAGCGTGTTGAGCCAAAATGTGAATTCTTTGGTCTGTGTGGTGGCTGTAGTTTGCAACATATGCAGCATGACTTTCAGATCGAACATAAACAATCTGTTCTGCTGGAACAGTTAACACATATCGGTAAGGTTAAACCAAAATCTGTCATCCCACCGTTAACTGGACCCATATGGGGTTATCGACGCAAGGCGCGACTGGGTGTTAAGTATGTAGACAAGAAAGAGCGATTGCTGGTCGGGTTTCGGGAAAAATACAGTCCTTTCGTTGCAGATATGAACAGTTGTGAAGTCTTGCATCCCTCCGTGGGCCTATTGATTGAACCGCTACAGTGTTTAATTACAGAATTATCACTAATCAAACAAATCCCACAAATTGAAGTGGCTATAGGTGATGAGGTCACGGCATTGATCTTCAGACACCTTGCCGATTTCAATGATGAAGATATTGGCAAGCTCAAGGTATTCGCAGAACAACATGATGTTGATATCTATTTGCAGTCAGGCGGTCTGGATTCGGTAGTGCCTTTGCCAGGAACGACTGCGAGGCAATTATCTTATTCATTACCAGAATTTGATGTGACGCTGAATTTTTTACCGACTGACTTTACACAGGTAAATCTTGAAATTAATCGTGCCATGGTGCCTCGGGCACTGGAATTACTGGAAGTGAATAGCGAAGATAGTGTGCTTGATTTGTTTTGTGGCATTGGTAATTTTACTTTGCCACTGGCACGCAAGGCGGTCAATGTACTGGGTATCGAGGGCGAACATGGCTTGGTCGAACGCGCAAAACAAAATGCCGCGCTTAACAATATAGACAATGTGGAATTCCGGGCGATAGACCTGGCCAAAGACGATTTGAATGAAGACTTCCTAAAAGGCGGTTTTAATAAATTACTATTGGATCCGGCGCGTAATGGGGCACAGGAAATCATAGAAAAGATGAACCTGAAATCAATCGAAAGGATTGTTTACGTTTCCTGTAATCCATCAACGCTGGCAAGAGATGCCGGTATTCTGGTCAATGATAAAGGTTTTAAGCTGGAGCAGGCAGGCGTGATGGATATGTTCCCTCATACAACACATGTTGAATCTATTGCAGTGTTTAGTAAAAAGAGAAAATAAAAGAATGATAGATAAACGACTTTTTGTTTTTTATCTATTTGCCATTTTTATATTTCTAACGGGCTGTAGTCAGGAACAAGATGAGGCCATTCGCTTTGGCCTGGAATCAGAACCAGTAACCCTGGATCCACGTTTTTCAACAGATGCCGCATCCTACCGGATCACACGTTTGATCTATCGCAGCCTGGTTGATTTTGATGACAACTTTCAATTCATCCCCGATCTGGCAGATTGGGAGATGCTCGCTCCTGAACACTATCGATTCATACTCGGTAATTCAGGTAGACAATTTCATCATGGAGAAAGATTAACTGCTGAAGATGTGAAAGCAACATATGATTTTGTATTGGAAGCCAGTAATGCTTCACCTCATCGTGGTTCCATTGTGGTGATCGAAAACATACAAGTGATCGACGAGGATACCGTTGATTTCATTTTGCAGCATGCAGATCCCCTGTTTCCCGGCAGACTGGTTATCGGCATATTGCCCGCAACACTGATAGATTCAGGACATCCTTTTAATCGAGAGCCTGTGGGTAGTGGTCCCGTGGCATTTCTGGAATGGCCGAACGATGGTGACCTTTCATTAAAACGATTACGAGATAATCAATTATTAAAATTTATTACCGTCAAAGATCCGACGGTGCGAATATTAAAATTAATGCGCGATGAGTTAGACATCCTTCAAGGCGATATCCCCAGAGAAATGATTGGCTGGTTAGAGGAACAGGATAAAACCAATATTGAACAAGCGCAGGGAGATACCTTCACCTATATGGGATTTAATATGACAGATCCTGTGACCAGCCAACTGCCAATTCGCCAGGCAATTGCCCATGCGATCAATAGAGATGAGATCATAGAATATGTCATGGACAACACAGCACGTAAGGCTGGTGCCATGTTGCCGCCAGAGCACTGGAGTGGAAATTCACAATTGATCGGCGTTGAATTTGACCCGGAAGAATCAAAACGTTTGCTCAGGGCCGCAGGCTATGATGAACTAAATCCACTGGAGATTATCTATAAAACCTCAAATAATCCTTTTCGTGTGCGCCTGGCCACCATCATTCAATATCAATTAAAACAGGTAGGCATAGAAGTCGATGTACGGAGTTATGACTGGGGTACCTTTTATGGCGATATCAAGGCCGGACGGTTTCAGATGTATAGCCTGTCATGGGTGGGTCTGAAGATCCCGGATATATTCCGCTATGCCTTCCATAGTTCATCGTTGCCACCCAATGGTGCGAACCGGGGTCGCTTTAAGGATACCACTGCAGATGCCATGATAGAGGCAGCAGAAAGCAAACAAGACCTGGGCGAGCAGGCAAAGCTGTATCAAGACCTGCAGGCTTATCTGCATGAGCAATTACCTTATATACCGCTATGGTATGAAGATAATATACTGGTGACAGCAAAGGACATCAGTGGCTACACGCTGGCAAGCGATGGTAACTATGATGGTCTACTCACGGTTAACAGAGATTAGTTAAAAAGAGAATAATTATTTTTAAACAAACATGAATCAAGACAAGCACATAGAAGTCAATATTAGCCTGCAAACACTCACATTGTTTGCAGGCAATGAAGTAATTAAGCAATACACCATCTCGACGGCAAAGAATGGCCCGGGTGAACAAATGGACAGTGAATGTACGCCCAGGGGAAAACATCTTATCCATGAAAAGATTGGTGCAGGCTGCGAAGCAAACACTGTTTTTGTTGGCAGAGAAGCTACAGGGGAGTTGTATCACCCGGAACTACGTGAGCAGTTTCCAGACAGAGACTGGATATTGACGCGTATCCTCTGGCTCAGTGGTTGTGAAGCAGGTAGAAACAAGGGTGGTAATGTCGATAGTTATGATCGCTATATTTATATACACGGAGGCCCGGACGATGTCGCCATGGGCGTCCCCGGTTCGCGAGGCTGTGTGCGTATGCAAAATGACGATATGATTGAGTTGTTTGATCTGGTCGAGACAGAAACCGCCGTAAATATTGTTGAGGAATAGATGTGCCATCAGAAAATGTAAAAGCAGTAACACAAATAAGCAGCTACGAACGAATAGGCTCAGAAGAAGGCCTGTGGAAACTGGTTAATACATTTTACGATAATATGGAAACCCTGCCAGAGGCCAGAACCATACGGGAATTACATGCAAAAGATTTACGCAGTGCCAGAGAAAAATTATTTATGTTTTTAAGCGGCTGGCTCGACGGGCCTGACAGATATATCGCCGCCTTCGGTCATCCAAGATTACGGGCACGGCACCTGCCTTTCCCAATAGGTGTCGCCGAAAGAGATCAATGGTTGATGTGTATGCGCAAGGCACTGGATGAAATGCCCATTGACGCTGCATTCAAAGCGCAACTAATCATGGCCTTCACACAAACAGCCAATCACATGATGAACCAGGAACAGACCACTGTATAAAAAGCTTATTGTTGTCACTTAAGTTAACTTTGACAAATAGCTGCTATGCTTGATCATATGCCAATAATTTCAATGAAATTACCACTCAGGATTGTGCTACTGGGAGTGATGGTGACAATGTCGGTAACGAAGACCTTTGCAGAGGATGACTATCAGGAAAAACGCCAGCAGATGCTTGTTGAGATCAAGCAAATGATGGCGATGACGAAATCTTACACAGGCGAGGCTGCCCTGGATAAGCAGGTGGAGCAGGCGTTGTTGGATGTGCCCCGGCATAAGTTTGTTCCGCCAGATAGTCGGGTATTTGCTTACGAGAACACAGCATTGCCGATAAGTCACAGACAGACTATTTCCCAACCTTATATTGTTGCACTGATGACCGAGCTGGCTGCGGTGACTTCTGAGTCCGTGGTCCTGGAAGTCGGCACGGGTTCCGGTTATCAGGCTGCTATATTGTCTGAGCTGGCAAGCCATGTTTATAGTATAGAGATCGTAGAACCCCTGGGTCTGCAAGCAAAGTCGCTATTACAGGATCTGGCTTATGACAATGTTACGGTAAAGATTGGTGATGGCTATCATGGCTGGCCTGAACATGCCCCCTTTGATGCTATTTTAGTGACAGCAGCTGCGGAACATATACCGGAGCAACTTGTTCAACAATTAAAACCGGGTGGACGATTGGTGATTCCGGTAGGAAGGCAGGGACAGACGCAGTCCCTCAGGGTTTTAACGAAAGACGCTAATGGTAAGATCAAACAGAGAGATATTTTGTCTGTTGCATTTGTGCCCCTGACTGGCAAACACTAGATCGACCAACACCGGTTCTGGTTATTATTCTGCTGAATCACACTCCACTTTAAGGATAGTGGATCACGCTTTAGCATTTCGACTATTCTCGAGCAGAACATGTTTTATTAACTCATCTTCAGGTAAAGGTTTACAGAAAAAGAATCCTTGTATTTCATCGCAGTCGAGTGACTTGAGAAAATCATATTGAGCTTCAACTTCAACGCCTTCTGCTACGACTGATAGTGATAAATTATGCGCTAATCCGATAATAGCCCTTACGATAGATGCCGAATCATCATCCAGATGGGCATTATCAATAAAAGTTTTATCAATTTTTAATTTATTGATCGGCAGCTTTTGCAAATATGACATTGAGGAAAAACCCGTACCAAAGTCATCAATGGTTATTCCCAGGCCCTTGTCCCTGAATCTGGTTAACAGGGCTATGGTTTTATCAATATCTTCAATTGTAAGCGACTCTGTAACTTCTAGCTCAATTAAGCCTATATCGACGCCAGTCTCGTCAAGTATCTTAACGATGTTTTCATATAAATATTTATCGTTGAATTGTTCCACAGATAAATTCACTGCAATTTTAATTTCAATATTTTTAGCTTGCCAGGCTTTGCATTGTTCGCAAGCGGTTCTCATTATCCAGTAGCCAATATCACCAATCATTCCTGTTACTTCGGCTAATGGTATAAATGTGCCTGGAGACACTAAACCACGTTCAGGGTGGTTCCAGCGGACTAATGATTCAACACTATAAATCATACCGTCATGTAAATTTACCTTTGGTTGGTAATGTAATACCAGTTCGTTATTTTCAATAGCATGTCCTAATTCATTTTCCAGTTCCAGAAGTTCCAGGGTTTCCTTGTTTTGCTGTTTTTGATAATACTGGTGATTGCCAACGGCAATTCTTTTAGCTTCATACATTGCTGTATCTGCATTCTTTAATAAATCATTAATATTATCTGCATCACCCGGAAACATCGCTATACCTATACTTGCAGAGATATTGAATTTTCGATCATCGATGACAATAGGCACAGACAATAATTCATTAATTCTTCTGGCTAGCCTCTCTGTTTGTACCTTAACTTCCACGTCATTTACGTCTGAAATAATAGCTGTAAACTCATCACCACCAAAACGTGCAACTGAATTATATGAACGTACGCATTTAAGGAGAATCCTGGATACTTGAATCAATAACTGATCACCAACTGTATGACCCAGTGAATCATTTATATTCTTGAATCGATCAAGATCAATAAAGAGGATAGCAACATTTAAATTATTTCTTTTTGCCCTCTCTATGGCCTGTTCAAGTCTGTCCTGGAACAGGTAGCGGTTTGGTAACGTTGTTAATGAATCATAATGCGCCTGATGAAATAGCTTGTTCTCCCAGATTGCATTTGAAAATGCGACTGCTGCACGGTCAGAAATCTCTGTCAGGCTGTCGCCCAGTTCCTGACTTATTTCAGTTGTTTCCTGGAAACAGGTACATATGAAGCCCAGGAAGATTTCCTGATTCCTGATTGGACTTATTGAAAAAGTGGTATTACCAAGTGTTATTAATGGTGACAGGTAACCATGCTTGTCCGCTGCTGTTTTTATAATTATTCCATCAGCTTTATTTAATTCATCTACCTCTGATTTTTTAATATTTATAACAGTATTCGAAATTTCATTATCAGTTTTATTATTGGAAAATAGATTACCTTCATTGCCTTTTTCCAGATCCAGAATAAAAATCGCAATATTGTCTGCAGGAATAATCGATGGTATATATTCAATCAGGACTTCAACAATGTATTCCGAATCAGAGGTTGATAAAATAAGCCTGTCTATTTTTGCAAGTGTTGTTATTTTCTTGAATGCTTCATCTATTCGATGAGACATGGTATTAAATGTTGATCCCAATACTTCAAACTCATCATTGCTATCAATATCTACTGTTTTTGTATAGTTGCCATCAATGATATTTTTTGCGCCCTGGGTTAATTTCATTAATGGCGTCAAGGAACGTCGCATCTGAACACTACTCAAGGTAAAGACAATTAACAGTGTGATTAAAATTGATTGAGGTAAAGCATCGATGTAATAGTCATACTCGAGGAACGCATCGTTCCTGGGCATAAAATATATGATTGATACACCATTAAAACCAAAGATTCCGTCTAGAAACAGATCCCACTGATTACTCAGGTAATAAACGCCATCCAGTGTTGTTTCGCCCAAGTCATGGTTATTAGAAGCTAACAGATCTTTTATTTTGGAAAGATTATCAGATTGATATATTAAACCCGGACAATACATAAATAATCTTTGATCAACTACAGCACAAAACAGGTCAGCATCATTAATTACGATGTCCCATAAATATTCAGGATTCAAAACCGCAACCAGGATCTGCCTGCTATCAGGATTAAGAACATTAAGCATCAACAATTGAGCTTGCTTGTTGTCAGAATTATGGGCCAGCAATAAACGATTATCTTTATTCAGATGCTTTTGTTGATAATCAGTTAATTCAAGATTAATAACATCTTCACCAAAGATTAGCTGATCATGTCCGTTGGAGTCAGTGATGTATAAACTGCTAAACATCGCCTTAAGCCAATCATTACTAACGATCAGATCGATATTATCAATCGACCTGCTAACGTCGATTAAATTACTCTCCATAGTCAACAGTCGATCATTCAGGCTTAAGCCTACAGCACGACTCTCGGCATAAATCTGCCGGGTTGCATTCTTTTTAAGCAAGCTGGAAATTGTATAGAAAGAAATCAGGGAAAGAACAATCACAGGAATGATTGTTGATATAAAATATTGGCTGAAAAGACGGCGTGAAAACTTGGTACTCTGTTTATCCTGTTTCAGCATTTTTCTTTGATCATTTTTGATCAGTAGTATAGTGCTAATCCTATATATGCACCATTCCTCCCCCTGACAATATCATCCTGGCTGAGTGCAGACGTTAATGGTGATGTTGATTTCCCATCAGGACCTTTACTATAAAGATCGTAGTCCGAGTTGATAGGCACCAGGTTCTTGTCCTTTCTCCATTTGCCTTTGCCATGCGATGTTGCATGATTAAGAAATTGAATAGGGTTGCCCCAGGGATCGTTCGGGATCGGATTATAAATTTCATCAAGTGAATCCGGATAAAAACCATTATCATCGAAGTAATCGTCAATATCAGTTTGAATATCTACCAGCTGATCTTCTGTCGTTGTTGATCTTGCTGAATTTCCCAACTTGATCATTGCGGGTATCGTTACCGCAACCAGCAAACTTACAACCACTAGCACGACGGCGAACTCTAAAAAGGTGAACGCCTTGTTGTACTGTACTTTGTTTACTGTAATATTATTCAAGCTATTTCTACATTTTTATGGTTAGTATATGTTATTAATAAGTATTTATTAATAAGTATTTCGTATAAATAGATCCCTAACCTGACAATTCTAGTTTACAACAGGCTATTTTTCTGTGAACTGGATTCCAGATCGCTTCAGATTACCTTTTAAATGAATTTCGATGTTCTTGTTCAGTTTGTAATTTTTGATAACTTAGCCAGCGACGTTGATCGAGTTCGCCATTATCCAGGGCCGTCTTGATTGCACAGCCCATCTCCGTATCGTGTTGGCAGTTTTTGAATTTGCAGTAGCCGAGAAACCGGGTAACATCTTCAAAAGTATCTTCTATTCCTGTTTTACTCTCGGCAAGTTGTAATTCTCTTATTCCCGGCGTGTCGATGAGGATACCGCCGTCCTGCAATAGATGTAGTGATCTTGAGGTAGTTGTGTGTTTGCCTTTGCCATCTTCTTCACTGATTTCTGCCGTCAATTGATCAGCATCTGTTAGATTATTGATCAATGTAGATTTGCCGGTACCGGATGAACCGACCAGTGCGATGGTATGGCCTTCAGAACAAAGTGTTTTCAGGCCAGTCAAACTTGATTTGTCTTTGGCGTTGACACATTCAACATGCACGTCATTTTGTAATTTCAATGCCTCATTTCTATATGAGGCACTGTCATCAGTTAGATCCATTTTCGTCAGAATAATGACGGGTTTAATTCTGGCTTCCGCGGCCAGTGCCAGATAGCGTTCGATACGCGAGGCATTAAAGTCCTGGTTACAGGAGGTAACAATAAACAGGGTATCAACATTGGCAGCGATCAGTTGATCATGTTTCCGTTGCCCTGCTGCTTTACGGATAAGGACAGTTTCGCGTTCAAATATGCGCAAGGGGCGTTCACCTTCATTGGGTATCAGTATCCAGTCACCAACCGCCATATTTTTTGGTTCACTGAATACGCCTATCTCAAAGGTTTCAATTCCTTTATTGCTCCAGACTATACAGTGGCTGCGGTGAATTTTTGCGATGCGGGCGGGGTAACTCGTGTTTTCTTCATCTGCACTGATTTGTTGCTGGAAACAGGGCTTCCAGCCCAATTGCGGCAGATTAAAAATCATACTGTCTGTTAATGCCTGATTTTAAGATAGTGAAACCCCTGAGCATCGTGAACGTTTAAGGATAGTAAGCTTTTTTGAGTCTTTTCACCAAATCTTGTCAACCATTTCGGTGTTGCTGCGTTATTGCTTGTTATAGTTCAATTAATGTACTGGAGAATAATATGAAAATTAGGATATTAATAACACAGTTAGCAGCAGGTTTGATTATTGGCCTGATTGCATTGCCTGCCCTTGCTGAAGATCAGACTGAAAATTCGAACCAGGTCGGGGGAGAGCGACACAGTAAATTGACAGATGAACAAAGGACAGAACGTAGAAAACTTCGTAGGGAAATGCGTGAGAAGACCAAAGATATGACTCCTGAAGAGAGAAAGGCATTTAGAGAAAAACGTATTGGTGAAAAGATGAAGGATATGTCACCAGAACAGCAAGAGAAATTTAAGGCACGTATAGAAAAACGCAAACAGAGGCATGAAAAATTAAAGAATATGAGCCCGGAAGAAAGAGAAGCATTCAAGCAAGCGCGTAAGCAAGAACACAAACAAATGCGTGAAAAAGTAAAGAATATGACAGCAGAGGAAAGAAAGGCCTTCAGAGAAGAGAGGATGGCCGATAGAATGAAAGACATGTCTCCAGAAGAGGAGGAGAAATTTCGGGCACGTATGAATAAACGCAAGGAGATGCGTGACAAGATAAAAGATATGACACCGGAAGAAAGAAAGGCCTTCAGAGAAGCACGCATTGCAGAGAAAACAAAAGATATGTCTCCTGAAGAAAAAGAAGAATTTATGTTGCACATGAAAGAGCGGAAGGAAAGGCGAAAGGAAAGGCGAAAGGAAAGATATGGTGATCGACGTGGTGGTGAATAATAAAAGCACACGAATAATTTTAAGCCAGTAAAATCAGGCGAGTAAATTGGGAGAGGCACGCTGGAGCGGAATCTTGAATTAGAAGGATTTTTTGCTGAGGTAGAAAAGCGTGCTTTTCGAATCGCTGAGATCTCGACAGGAAACAGGGATGATGCACTGGATATCCTGCAGGATGCTATGTGTAAACTGGTGGATAAATATGCCTCCAGAAGCCCGGAAGAATGGGGCCCTTTGTTTCATACTATCCTGCAAAGGATGATCGTTGACTGGTACCGACGAAAAGCAGTGAGAGAAAGGGTACTTGGATGGTTTGGCCGCCATCATCATGATGATGAGAATGTAGATCCAATTCAGAATGTGAAGGATGCATATGGCAAGACACCTGAACAGGAAGCACACTCGGGCAGACGCGTTGCTATGCTTGACAGTGTAATTCGAGGTTTGCCCTTGCGTCAGCAACAGGCTTTCCTGTTGAGAACGCTGGAGGGATATGATGTGAAGCAAACAGCGCAAATAATGAAATGTTCGGATGGCAGTGTGAAGACACATTATTCGAGGGCAGTGCATGTTTTACGTGAGAAGCTTGGAGATGAATGGTTATGACTATGCAAGATAAAGATCAACAGATCGTCGATTCTATTAAATCAGGATTGAATGAAAGTGTGGATAATATCAACGCACGAGATTTATCTGCGATTACCCAGGCACGTCATCAGGCCCTGCAAGCTGATCAGACATCGCCTAAGAATACGAAAAAGAACTTTAGCTGGATGTTTTTTCCCGGGACATATATCTCTGTGGGTGCAATTGCAACCGCCTGTCTCGCGGTAGTTGTTTACAGTTTCATGCAGGTGACACCAGTAGCAACAGATGGACAAAGCCTTGTTCAAGTAGAGCAAGTTCAGAAAGAGCTTGCACAGGAAAACCAGGCACAGGAAATTCAAAGACTGGTTTCTACGTTTGAAGGTCTGGATTTATACGAAGACCCGGAAATCAATGAAGAACTTGATTTTTACGAATGGCTTGATGCCTATGAATCATCAAGCTGAGCTTAATTAAATCAGGGACACCTGAATCAGTCTCTTAATTTATTTGATTCCTTTGCCAGCATTCGGGCAAATTGCTTGATTTGCATATCGAAAAGAACAAGTTCTCCGCCTGTTTTAATGGCCGTCAGTGAAATCCTGGCAATCAACATTAACAACAACAAGACAATCACCCAGGCAAAGAAATAAGAGACGCGAATGTTTCCAGTGCCTGTGGTGGCAGGCCTTTGTCCGGTTTCACCATAATGTTGGACACCATTCCCGGAGTTATTTTCTGAATCACTTTCGGCGATCAGACTGTCTCTGATTGGTGCCAGTGTTTTATCAATATTTGAGCCTTTCTCGATGGCGACCGCAAAGCGTTCAATATTTTCAGGATGCTCATACAAATCATGTGCCGTTAATAAAACCATAAGGGCGACCCAAAGGCCTGCGAGCAGGAGAAAAAAGCCTAATATCCTGACAAAGAAACTCATGATGTTTCTACCGGTATCGTCTAATGTATTTTCACTCATGTTCTTAACCCTTGGTTTTAACCCTTATCGGGAGAATCCTTTATACTCATTTTTATTATTAGCTACACTGCTCTAGATTATATGATTTTATGCTGGAGTGGTCGATGAGATCAGAAAAATGAGACTTATACCCAAACTACTTGGAAATGCAGGTTTCAGCAAGATAAAAAGTAGTTATATTCAAGGCATAAAGTCGAAGAACTAGTCATTCTAGTTCAAGGTTTTATAACGAAGAAGATGGCTGCTTTTTATCTTGCCCTGCGGGAGCTCAGTCAACAAGCCAGTGCCGCGTTGCAACACTTATGAAGGACCAGTCATTCACTGCGAGTTGCGCCTTACTCTGACTTCCTGACTGAACTCTGAATCTTGCATTTCCAAGTAGTTTGGGTATATATACCAATTATGTTGAATTATCTGGGTGCAAGATTGATTACTGCACTGATTGTTGTCTTCGGTGTAATGACAATTGTCTTTATGTTGATCCATATTGTGCCAGGCGATCCGGTAGAGGTGATGCTTGGGGAATCTGCCCAGGCCGCTGACAGGGAGGCTTTACGTGAAACCCTGGGCTTGAATCTACCTTTATCAACGCAGTGGGTAAATTATATCAATGGCCTGATACATCTTGATCTAGGTACATCTCTGCATACGAAAAGGCCTGTTATTGATGTTTTGACTGAACGTATTCCTGCTACATCTCTATTAGCAGGCACGAGTATTCTCATTGCACTCATGATTGCATTACCTCTGGGTATGCTTGCCGCGGTTCGCAAGGGCAGTATCTGGGACAGAACTGCGATGACATTTTCCATGCTAGGTGTTGCCATCCCCAACTTCTGGATGGGGCCGATGCTCATCCTGGTGTTTTCCCTATGGCTAGGCTGGTTCCCGGTCAGTGGTAATGATCAATTCCTGTCACTGGTTCTGCCTGCATTAACACTGGGTACTGCCCTGGCTGCAATCCTGTCTCGTATGATTCGTGCCTCATTACTGGAAGTACTTAACGAAGATTATATTCGTGCAGCCAATGCCAGAGGCTTGTTACCATCAACAGTCATCTGGAAACATGCTCTAAAGAATGCAGCCTTGCCTGTTGTGACTATTCTGGGAATGCAACTAGGTGCCTTGCTTGCCGGTGCAGTGATCACAGAAACAGTTTTTTCCTGGCCCGGGATTGGGCAGCTCACTATCGATGCCATTCAGAAAAGAGATTACCCTGTCATTCAGTCTTGCGTGTTATTGATTAGCCTGTGTTACGTCGTGGTAAATCTCTTAACCGATCTGGCTTATGCATGGCTAGATCCTCGTATCAGTTTGACTGAGTAGATAAACGTTCATGGCCATTCGATTCTCATTTTCCTCTCTGATTATTACGGCATGGTTCCTGGTGGCACTGTTTGCAGGGATATTACCGTTGCAGCCTGATGCAATAATGTTGAATAAAATACTGCTTCCCCCTGAGTTTCACGCCTGGTTGGGTTATGACGACCTGGGACGATCCATTGCACAGCGTTTGATCCTGGGTGGTAGAACATCATTTCTGGTGGCGATGTGTGTTGTTTCAATTTCATTTGTCATAGGCACCACTGTTGGTGTGATGGCTGCCTGGTTTGGCGGATGGTGGGACAAGGCAACGGTGCTTGTGATTGATATCTTTATCGCATTTCCGGGAATACTATTGGCCATCGCGCTTTCTGGATTGATGGGCCCGGGTATTATGAATGCAGTGGTGGCCTTGTCTGTTGTCGGTTGGGTAGGCTTTGCCAGATTGGCCAGGGCACAGACATTGACCGTTAAACATCGCGAACATGTGACAGCGGCACAAGCCCTGGGCACTGACACCGCAGGTATTGCGATACATCATATTTTACCGTTGATAATGGCACCGTTAGTTATTGAAGCAACCTTTGCCATTGCCGGAACCGTGATTGCAGAAGCCGGGTTGTCGTTTCTGGGACTGGGTGTACAGGCACCAGATCCATCATGGGGCAGTATGATTAGAGATGGCGCACGGTTTATGCTGGTTGCGCCACATATGGTTTTGGCTCCCGGCATGGCAATCCTGCTGGTGGTATTATCTATTAACTTACTCGGCGATTCATTACGAGATAAAATGGATGTCAGATCAAAAGATTAAAAAACAATAATGATTTTATTTAATAAATATTTTCTGGAGCGTTGTTCATGTCATTAGGACCCATCATGATGGATCTGCGTGGCCCCACGCTGGAAAATGATGAGAAAGAACTCTTGCTACATCCTCTGGTGGGCGGAATCATTTTCTTCTCACGTAATTATGAATCGCCCGATCAAATTGCTGCGCTTGCAAAAGAGATTCATGGGCTACGCGAACCCCGCTTGTTAATCGCAGTTGATCATGAAGGCGGGCGGGTTCAAAGATTTCGAGATGGTTTCACAAGATTACCTGCCTTGCAGTTGATTGGTGAACGTTATGATAAGGACAAACAGGCAGGATTAACGCTTGCTGAGAAAGCCGGATGGTTGATGGCGATTGAACTTCGAGCTGTAGATATTGATTTTAGTTTTGCCCCGGTACTGGATGTTTGTAAGGGGATCAGTCAGGTGATCGGTGATCGTTCATTCCACAGAGATCCTGAATGTGTTGCCGATTTATCAAAGGCCTATATGCATGGCATGCGCCGCGCCGGGATGGCTGCAGTCGGAAAACATTTTCCCGGCCACGGTGCCGTGAAGGAAGATTCACATCTTGCCATACCTGTTGATGGAAGAAGGTTCGAAGATATTCAGATGGATGACATGCTGTCATTTGAACGCCTGATTCATGCGGGTCTCGCCGGGATTATGCCAGCACATGTCATTTATCCTGAAGTGGATGACAAACCTGCCGGATTTTCATCCATCTGGTTACATAATATCCTGCGTCAGCAGCTGGAATTCCAGGGGGTTATCTTTAGTGACGATATCAGTATGGCAGGTGCGGAAGTTGTTGGCGGTTATGTCGATCGTGCATATTGCGCATTAGAAGCGGGTTGTGACATGGTGCTTGTGTGTAATAATCAGGAGGCGGCCATTGAAGTGCTGGATAATCTCAAGGTCGAACCGAATCCAGCATCACAATCCCGGTTGATACGCATGCATGGGAAATACGAACATGATTTTACTAAATTGAAAAATGATGAAGCATGGCAAACCGTCTCAACAGAGATCTCTGACCTTGTTGTGGAACCTGAGTTGGCGCTAGGAGATGATGGAATAGCGTGATGATACAATACAGACATAGAAAAATATTTCCGCTATTAGCAGTAGTTGTTATGTTCTTGGTCTCGAACCTGGCATCTGCTGCTGATATTCAGCAAAAGCTGACGAATGCAGATTGTCGTGTTTTCGATAAAATATCGTCTGACTCATATTCTATTGCGAAATATAGCGATGCCTTACTCTGGAAGGTGTCAAAAGCAGGAAATTCTTCCAGCTATATTTTCGGGACGATACATGTTTCTGATCCGAGGATCACGAATTTACCCGAGGAAGTTAAGTC
Source organism: Gammaproteobacteria bacterium (assembly GCA_003645215.1). Classification (GTDB taxonomy): domain Bacteria; phylum Pseudomonadota; class Gammaproteobacteria; order Eutrophobiales; family Eutrophobiaceae; genus SMWN01. The sequence continues at coordinate 9,171 of QNEM01000001.1, read as the reverse complement.
CGCATTGAATAATTCAGACACCTTTGTGATGGAGGCCCTGCCAAATCCAGAAGATGTATTAACTTTTTCGCAAATGATGTTTTATATGGATGGTACGACCTTAAGTGAGTTTCTGGATGATGAGTTGTTCCTTCGTACTGCAGAAGTACTCTCGGCTTTCCAGTTGCCGGTAGAAGCTGTCGCCATAATGCGGCCATGGGCAGCATTTTTAATGATGAATTATCCTGCGGATAATACCATGCCACTGGATTTGAAATTGTTGGAGATAGCCATGAGCCAGGGTGCCAAAACAGCTGGTCTGGAGACCTTGAGTGAACAAGGTGCTGTTTTCAGTGAAATGGCACTGGCTGATCAGTTAAGGTTACTGCTCGATACTGTGTGCAATTATGATCTGGTTACTGAGGGAATTGAAGAAATGAAGCAGTTTTACCTGGAAAAGGATTTGAATGGATTGTTGGCAGCAAACTCGCAACATCCTTATGCTGATGAACCTTTATACAAGGAACTGACCAGGAGGTTACTGACCGATCGGAATAAATTAATGATTGATCGTATGCACGCATATTTACAAAAAGGTGATGCCTTTATTGCTGTCGGAGCATTACATCTTCCGGGTGATGACGGCATCATGGAAAATTTAAATCAACAGGGTTATAAAATAACCGCAATTTATTAAATACGAATTATTAAATACGAAACAGGGTCTGATATTGATGGATATAGAAACAATACTAATTGAATTACAGAATTACTTTAGCAGTAACTCCTGGGTGGCCCAGGTATTTTTTATTGTCTTTCTCACGCTACTCTTCAGTTTTCTGCAAAAGCGCATTCTTGGAAAGTTACTTACCAAGTTGCAGGAAACAAATATCTATTGGGATGATGCCCTGGTTGATGCTGCGCGTCGTCCCTTAACTTTTTTAATCTGGATAATCGGCCTTAGCTTTGCGGCCGAGATTGTCAGTAATGAAAGTGGTGCAGTGATATTTGGCGCAGTCGGTCCTATTCGGGATATTGGCGTTATTTTTTCACTGGTATGGTTTCTGGTCAGGTTCATTGCACGTACAGAAAAAAATATTGTCCTGAAAAAAGAAGCCAGGGGTGAAGAAGTTGATCGCACAACAGCAGATGCGATTGCAAAGTTATTAAGAATATCCGTCATCATTACCGGGCTACTGGTGACGCTACAGACACTAGGTTATAGCATCTCGGGGGTACTTGCCTTTGGTGGTATTGGTGGTATCGCTATTGGTTTTGCCGCAAAAGATCTGCTGGCAAATTTCTTTGGCGGCCTGATGATCTACCTGGATCGGCCCTTCAATGTGGGAGACTGGGTCAGATCACCGGACAGGCAAATTGAAGGTACGATTGAGAATATCGGTTGGCGATTGACCCGGATCCGTACCTTCGACAAACGTGCTTTATATGTCCCGAATTCAATTTTTGCCAATATCTCGGTTGAGAATCCTTCGCGTATGACGCATAGGCGTATCAAGGAAACTATCGGTATTCGTTATGATGATGTGGGCAAAATGGAAGCCATTATTGATGACGTGAAGAAAATGCTACAGGAACACGAAGATATTGATTCGAATCAAACCCTGATAGTGAATTTTAATGAGTTCGCGCCTTCATCTCTGGACTTCTTTATCTACACATTCACAAAAACGACAAACTGGATACGGTTCCATGAGGTAAAGCAGGATGTATTATTGAAGGTCATCAGGATTGTTGAGTCACATGGTGCCGAATGTGCATTCCCAACCTCGACACTACATATCCCGGACGGTGTTGCAATCGAACAATCTTGATTTTATTTCCAGCTAGTTGAATATACACACTATGGAAATCCAGTTCACAAAAATGCATGGTCTCGGCAATGATTTTGTTGTCATGGATAGCTTTGCGCAAGAGATACAGTTGTCCGCCGAGCAAGTGCGATTGATTGCCGATCGTCACTTTGGCATCGGTTGTGATCAATTGTTATTACTCGCGCCTTCTGACAAAGAAGGTGTAGACGTGCGCTATTTGATCTATAACGCAGATGGTGGCGAAGTATCTCAATGTGGAAATGGTGCAAGATGCGCTGCTGCCTATTTACGTGAGAATGGCCTTATTGAAGACCTGGTCGATGGAAAGGCAATTGCTGCTGAAACCAACGAAGGCATTATCACCATGCATCTGGAAAAGGATGGTCGGGTCAGGGTTAATATGGGTATCCCAAAATTGGCAGCTACCGATATACCTCTGGATACGCAGGAAGATGCCCGGCAGTATCGATTGAATTTGTCCGATACAGAGATTACATTCAGTGCGGTCTCTATGGGTAATCCACATGCCGTGATTGTTGTGGATGATGTATCCTCGGCACCGGTCTTGACTATGGGGCCTGAAGTGCAACAGCAAACATTTTTTCCTGAAGGCGTGAATGTGGGTTTTATGCAGATTATTGATAGTGGTCATATCAAATTACGTGTTTATGAACGGGGTGCTGGGGAAACATTGGCCTGCGGGAGTGGTGCTTGTGCCGCAGTCGTGGCAGGATGTATCAATTCCAGTCTGGATCAGGAAGTTGATGTGGAGTTGCCGGGGGGGCATCTTTTGATTAGCTGGGCGGGACAAGGTGAACCTGTATGGATGACAGGGCCAGCCACTTTTGTTTACAGGGGGCAGATATCATTATGACGGTCGATAAAGACACAAACCAGGGGCAAGACTCAGGTCAAGGGAAAGACTCAGGGCCAGAAACAGGCACAAGCGTGGAAAAAGATTCAGCACAGATCACACCATTAATTTCAGCAAAGGATATTGCAGAATTTTTACACAAGAACACAGAATTTTTTAATGAAAATCCTGCACTCCTTGGTGAATTATCGATACCACATAGTAATGGAGGAGTGGTTTCTCTGGTTGAAAGACAGGTTGCGGTATTAAGAGAGCAAAACAAGCAAACTACCAAACAATTACATGAGTTGATCGAGATTGCGCGCCAGAATGAAGAACTGGCAAGGAAAATGCACCAGTTAGGTTTGACGCTGATGGATGCGACAGATCCGAAGGATATTTTTGCAACCTTGTATGACAATCTATCCAAGAATTTTCATGCAGATCGTGTTGCTGTTCGTATCTTTGGTGAGCCGGCCTTTATCGATTCTTTTGCAGGTGAAGAATTTGCCGGTAAGGACACCAGGGAAATCTCATTATTTAAAACCATGATTGAGACCAGACAAGCCATGTGCGGACGCATGAAACATCAGCAGCAGGCATTTCTGTTTGGTACCGAGGCTGATGAAATTACCTCCTCTGTCATGGTGCCATTACTGGGTGCGGGATGGAGCGGGATAATGGCGATCGGTAGTTTTAACCCGGATCGCTTTCAGCCAGGTATGGGTGTGGAACTGCTGGCAAATATGGCCGAGGTCCTGAGTTTTATTTTGAAACCGTGGATAGCCGAGACCTGAAACCAGCGCAATATTATGTGCCTGTTCCCGGGCAAAGCTTACCCCTTGTGGTCAAGCAAACCTCAATGATTGATTAGCACAGGATGAACCAGCAAGAAGCCTCAAGGATCGACCTGTTTCTGGAAACCCTGCAGCATCTGTCTGAACATACCAGAAAATCCTACCAACGCGATCTCAAAGTATTGCTAGAATTTGTGAACGCGCAAGAGGTAAACCAATGGCAGGAACTGGATGGTCGTCAAATCCGTAGCTTTGTGGCCTGGAGACATAGGCAAGGGATTGGCGGTCGATCATTACAACGAAATTTATCAGCAACACGTGCATTCTATCGCTATTTGATTGGTGCAGGTGTGGCACAACATAATCCTGCTGAAGGTGTGCAGGCCCCGAAATCCCCGAAAGTGTTACCCAAACTGCTTGATGTCGATCAGGCTGCCCAGTTACTTCAGATCGACACTAAAGATCCCTTAGCTATTCGTGATAAGGCCATTCTGGAATTGATGTATTCTTCCGGCCTGCGCCTGTCTGAACTGGTGATGCTGGATCTGGATAGCCTGGATCTGACTGATGCCGTGGTGACGGTGGTCGGCAAGGGCAAGAAAACACGTGCTGTTCCTGTCGGTAAATATGCACGCAATGCGATTAAACAGTGGTTAAAGTGTCGTGACAAAATGGCAAATAATGAGGAACTCGCAGTGTTTGTCAGTCAAAGAGGGAGCAGGATCAGTCGCCGTTCGATACAACAGCGTTTGCAACAGTGGGCGATAAAGCAGGGACTTACGAATCATGTCAACCCGCATATGTTGCGGCATTCTTTCGCCAGCCATTTACTGGAATCCAGTGGTGATTTGCGCGCTGTTCAGGAATTACTCGGTCACGCGGATATCAGTACGACACAGGTGTATACACACCTGGACTTCCAGCATCTCGCAAACGTTTATGATGATGCGCATCCACGCGCGCATAAGAAGAAATCATAGGCTGGAAATTTACCGCATTACCCCCATATCTAGTAAACTGGGCAGTCTCTAGTAGAATGCGCCATTCAAAAAGAAGCTGGCATAAAATCTGGACCAAATCAGGAGAAATTATTTGAAGCAATTTAGAGGTACAACCATTCTCTCAGTTCGTAGGGATGATAGTGTGGTTATCGGTGGTGATGGACAGGTTTCAATGGGCGATACGGTCATGAAAGGTAATGCCAGGAAAGTCAGGAGACTGTATCACGATAAGGTTATTGCCGGATTTGCAGGTGGCACGGCTGATGCATTTACCCTGTTTGAACGGTTTGAAGGCAAACTTGAAAAACACCAGGGTCATTTAATGAGATCAGCGGTTGAGCTGGCCAAGGATTGGCGCACAGATAAAATATTGCGCAATCTTGAAGCTATGCTTTGTGTGGCTGACAAAAAAGTTTCTTTGATCATTTCTGGAAATGGTGACGTGATTGAACCGGAAGACAATATTATGGCGATCGGCTCCGGTGGCCCTTTTGCCAAGGCAGCGGCAATTGCCTTAATGGACAATACTGAAATCTCTGCTCGGGATATCGTTGTCAAAGGGCTAAACATTGCAGCCGATATTTGTATTTATACGAACCACACACAAACGATTGAAGAACTTTCAGTTGCAGATACTGAATAAATAATAAACACAAGGATTTAAATAAGTAGTATGAGTGAATTAACACCGAAAGCGATTGTAGACGAATTAAATAAACACATAGTCGGGCAGGATGATGCCAAACGAGCGGTTGCTATCGCATTGCGTAACCGTTGGCGTCGAATGCAGGTCGACGAAGAATTGCGTAATGAGATCACACCGAAAAATATATTAATGATTGGCCCTACAGGCGTAGGTAAAACAGAGATCGCAAGAAGACTTGCCAGGCTGGCCAATGCCCCGTTTATCAAGATTGAAGCAACTAAATTTACAGAAGTTGGTTATGTAGGTAGAGATGTAGAATCAATCGTTCGTGACCTGGCTGATATCGCAGTAAAAATGACCAGGGAAAGTGAAGTAGAAAAAGTCAAGGAACAGGCAGAGGTCGCGGCAAAAGACAGGGTGCTGGATATTCTTTTACCTGCACCACGTCGGTTTGCTAATGAACCTGCTAATGAGGAAGAAGCCCCGACTGATAATGCCACCAGGGGAAAATTCCGTGGCATGCTGCAAGAAGGCAAGCTTGATGACAAGCTCGTTGAAGTAGAACTTAATGCACCCTCAATTGGTGTTGAGATCATGGCACCTCCAGGCATGGAAGAAATGACCAGCCAGTTGCAAGGGATGTTTCAGAACATGTCCGGGAGCAAGAAGAGCACACGTGAATTACGCATCAAGGATGCTTTAAAGTTTCTTAATGAAGAAGAAGCGGGCAAACTGGTTAACGAAGATGAAATCAAGGCAATCTCAATTGAAAGTCTGGAGCAGAATGGTATCGTTTTCCTGGATGAAATTGACAAGGTTACTGGTCGTTCGGAATCAAGCGGACCGGATGTTTCCCGTGAAGGTGTGCAGCGCGATTTGTTACCGTTGGTTGAAGGTAGCACGGTATCTACCAAATATGGCATGGTGAAAACAGATCATATTCTTTTTATTGCCTCAGGTGCTTTTCATCTGGCCAAGCCGTCAGATTTAATACCTGAACTACAGGGGCGCTTGCCTATCAGGGTGGAGTTAAGTGCACTCGGTGTTGATGATTTTATACGTATATTGACTGAACCAGATGCGTCACTGACAGAACAATATACAGCCTTGATGAAAACCGAGGGAGTGAATCTATCATTCTCCGAAGACGGGATTAAAAGGGCCGCCGAGATTGCCTGGCAGGTCAACGAGACAACCGAGAACATTGGAGCAAGGCGCTTGCATACCGTGATGGAAAGATTGCTTGAAACTTTATCCTACCAGGCATCTGATCTAAGTGGAGACTCTATTGTGGTTGATGCAGATTATGTCAATGATCACCTGGAAGAATTGGTGCAGGATGAAGATCTGTCGAGGTATATACTGTAATGAATAAAGCATCACCACAACCCGAGTTAATCAATCTTCATCAAAAATCCAGAATTCTTGAAATCGCTTTTGATGATGGTCAGAACTTTGAATTATCCTGTGAATTACTCAGGGTATATTCACCTTCGGCAGAAGTTAAGGGTCATGGTCCGGGACAATCTGTATTACAAACAGGTAAGGAAAATGTTTCTATTAAAGAAATTGAACCAGTTGGTCATTATGCCGTAAAGCTGATTTTCGATGATGGTCATGAGACTGGTCTGTATTCGTGGGCTTATCTCTATGAACTTGGCGAGAATAAAGAAACCTTATGGCAGGATTATCTTCAGGCGTTAAAGGACTCTGGTCATCAGAGGCAGGAAGTTAGTGTTTAAAGTGTCTAATCTGAAATAACTATTACACATTAAATGAACAGTAAGACGACAGATTTTGGGTATAAAAAAGTTGCTTCGGAAGATAAAGTAAATCTTGTCTCTGAAGTGTTTCGTTCTGTCGCTGGCAATTATGATTTAATGAATGACCTGATGTCGTTTGGTGCACATAGACTCTGGAAGAGACATGCCATAAATCTAGCGGGCGTCAAGAAAGGTCAGTCCGTGCTGGATGTGGCTGGAGGCACAGGCGACCTGTCAAGATTATTTCATCAGCGCGTCGGCAAGGAAGGAACCGTATTAATGACCGATATCAATAGTGCCATGTTGCTCGAAGGTCGGGATAAAATGATTGATGCAGGGATTGTTTCCGGTATTGATTATGTTCAGGCAAATGCGGAAATGCTTCCATTTGCAGATAACAGTTTTGACTGCATCAGTATTGCATTTGGATTGCGTAATGTGACCGATAAGCAAAAGGCAATCAATTCCATGTTTGAGAAGCTACGTTATGGTGGCTGTCTGATCATTCTGGAATTTTCCAAAGTAGAATCAGCTTCATTAGCAAGTATCTATGATACCTATTCATTCAAGGTGATTCCAAGGATTGGAAAGTTTGTAGCAAAGGACGAGGCCAGTTATCGATACCTGGTTGAGTCAATTCGTATGCACCCGGATCAGGAAACATTAAAAAGCATGATTGAAACAGCAGGGTTTTCCAGAGTCGAATACTTTAATCTGATGGGTGGTGTTGTTGCGATACACAGGGCTTACAAGCTTTGAGTGAAAATATGAAATCAGGTAATCCTCAGGCTGTCGTACTTGATAGCGTCGAAAAGATGGTGAATAAGCTGCTGTCTCTGGATGAAGAGACACTGGATGCCCTGGCAACATTGGAAGCTAATGTTGTTGAGATTGATGTCCTGAACACTGACATTAGGTTATTTATTCTACCCTCGGCCAGGGGGCTAACATTGGTGTCAACATATGAAGACAAGGTGGATGTTTCGATAAAAGGAACCCCTGCTGCGTTGTTAGGGATGATTACTGCTGAAAAAGTTGGTGCAGGAGATGTCGAAATTATTGGTAATGTTGGAATGGCGCATAAACTTCAATCCACCTTGAAGAAAATGGACATTGATTGGGAGGAATATCTATCACAAATTATTGGCGATATCGCCGCTCATAAAGTAGGTAATTTTCTAAGGGGAATGAGTCAGCTTGCCAAAGCCTCTGCCAAAACGATTGGTCTGGATATCAGTGAATATCTTCGTTACGAAAAGGAAGCATTACTGGACAAATCAGAGCTGGATGAATTTAATCATGCCGTAGATAAAATTCGTAACGATGTGGAACGCTTGCAAAAACGTGTTGAGAGACTAGGAAAATAAAACACATGAAACTGGGTGAAATATCGCGATTGATCACTATCCAGAAGGTACTGTCCCGTCACGGGCTGGATGAAATTGCCTTTGCTTCAAATATCTCTCGATCAACAAAAATATTGTTCAATATTTTTCCCTGGAACTGGTATGGAAGAAAACAGGGACCAAGAGGGGAGCGATTAAGATGTGCACTGGAAGAGTTAGGACCAATATTTATCAAGTTCGGGCAACTCTTATCGACACGTCGCGACTTTTTGCCAGAAGATATTTCACGGGAATTTTTAAAGCTGCAGGATAATGTGCCGCCTTTCCCCAGTGAGGAAGCAAGACGTATCATTGAGGATGCATTTGAGGGCAAGATTGAAGATATATTTCTGGAGTTTGATGATACTCCATTAGCTTCTGCCTCCATCGCCCAGGTGCATGCTGCGAAGATGAAAGATGGTCGGGAGATGATAGTTAAGGTTGTCCGACCTGATATTGAAGAAGTCATTCGTCGTGATCTTGGCTTGATGTATTTTCTTGCCGAAAAAGCAGAACGATATACAAAAGATGGCAGACGCCTGGGCCCTGTTAATGTCATTGCAGAATTTGAGAAGACATTATTAGGCGAGCTGGATCTGATGCGCGAGGCTGCCAATGCTTCACAGCTACGCCGAAATTTTATCGACTCAGACAAGTTATATGTGCCAGAAATCGACTGGGATTTAACCCATAAAAATGTCATGGTGATGGAGCGCATTTCAGGCATTCCTGTTAATGATTTTGAAGAGCTTAAAGCCGCCGGGGTCGACCTGAAGTGGCTGGCGGAAGCAGGTGTCGAAGTATTTTTTACCGAAGTCCTGAGAGACAGTTTTTTCCATGCTGATATGCACCCCGGGAATATATTTGTCTCACGACCAGAACCTGGCAAGCCGGCAAAAATTATGGTGGTGGACT